>JAFGNQ010000285.1 GCA_016926925.1 Candidatus Aminicenantota bacterium | reverse complement strand
TTTTGTCTCAAGACCTAATCGGTAAGGCGCGCAGGAAAAAAAGCGACAGCACCAAGCCGACGAGGCCCAGAACGCTCCAGAAAACGGCGAGAAAAAGATCCAATCCATGTCCCCGGATAGAGAGGGTAACAGCCATAGCCATCAGGGCGAAACCCAAAGTCGTGGATTTCACAAGCATAACACCTGCAACGATATATCCCCAGAATTTCTTTCTTAAAACATTAATCGCACCGTAAAGCATAGCCGGAATAACAAACCCCAGATCGAGAGCGTAGACTGTAACCAAGGGTTCACCTGTTGGATTGGGGAGGAAAGGCTTGCCTTTTAGATTTCCCATGATATCCGCCAGCCATAAAATTGATAGCATGACGGCCACGACTATGAGGTAGATGCTGCTCACTACGAAAATCCGCCCGGATACAGGAGAAACCTCCAAGCGACCGATTTGCCGGAATACGAGGACCAAGGCAAATACGGATAACGACATGAGGGCGATATATATCAGAAACATAGGATTCAGTTCCGGTCCGAAGACATAGGTCACATAGGTATAAGCCAAATATCCGAACAATCCCGCCAGGATTAGCTCTGTTTTCGCTGCATCAAAAAAAAGGAGCACGACAAGCACAAAGGCAACAAGGATCGTAACCAGATCTTGACCTTTAAGCTGGGAAGCTGCCCAGTCCGAATCGCGATAGACGCGTCCGAACAATCCAAACAAAGAAGCAAAAAAAGCCAAAAAAGCAAGGATGAATCCGAGGACTATATTTTCAGACCTACTGAGATTCAGTGATCGCACCACATCCTCCTTTCATCAATCATTTGCAGAACGGATACCCCCGCCATAATAACAATAAAAGTCATAGAGCTTTCTTTTGGAGATTCGCGCTTCATACTTTCCTCTTTGAAAATAAATGTGAAGATTGTTTGTCATTTTATATAATAGAAGCAAGGAATTCCAGACAAAATGGAAACACAGCGAATACTGTTTTGGATAAAACTATTCCACACCGCCATATTCGTCTTCATGACCGTGTGTACGGGTTATATCATTTATTGCGGCATCACTGGCTCGAGAAATTGGGTTCTTTTGGTCACCATCGGTTTTATTTTTCTTGAAGGATTGGTGCTGCTTCTGAACAAATTCCGATCTATACCGCACTCGTTCTCTTCGGTCTGGCTCTGGTCCTTCTGAAAACGGCTTAACCAAAAAACAAGGATCAGGGGCTGCACAGACCCGTCTATACACCCCTCAATCGGGCGCAAGATACTTTATAAGAAAAATGTTGGCCGAAGGCAGCGTTCTTAGCTCACCACCAATCTCGATACCGACCGGCTCTTCCCCGCCAATTGTATGGGCACCAATAGCCCCTACCCATTCCGGACCCCCTGGTCCATCCCCGGCCATAGCCATAACTTCGGCCGTAATTAGCTCTATAACCCCGGCTGTAGCCTAGACCAAAACCTCGACCGTATCCTCGACCATAGCCATATCCCCGGCCGTACCCTCTGGCATATCCATATCCCCGGCCGTAACTCAAACCATAGCCGCGACCGTAGCCTCGGCCATATCCCCGGCCGTAATACCCATACCCGTTTCCAGAGTACAATCCATAACCCCGGCCATAGCCCCTTCCAAAATCCATACCATAACCCGTTGCATCCATTTTTTCCGGATCAGGTCCAAGACCTCCATACTGGTCAAAAAGTGCTTTTTGTCTGTCAGTCAAAAGATCGCGGATTCGATTGTTGTGCATCATGAATTTGTCCTCAAGCTCCATGTCTATCTTGTCCATTTGGATCATTTTGGCTTCGATTTTCCCCTCTGCTGCACCATTGGCATACAAGGACCTCAACTCCATATCATGAGTATCGAGTTTAATCTCCAGAGGCAGGATATCTTTGCGGAATTCCATTTCCAGCTTTTGAATTTGGGCAATCTGTTCCGAGGTCAGGTTGAGGTCATAAAAAAGGTCCGGCTCCGGCTCCCAATCGCGCTGGGCAAAACCTGGAACAGCCGAAACCAATATGACTGCGACGGCGATACTGACGAAAATTCGTCCTTTATTCATTTCAGAACCTCCTATTTATTATTATTAAAAGCTATGATCGGTTAACGGTTTATCTCCTCATTTTTATGCGTTTCCTTCAACCATCGACGCCGGCCCCTTCCATCTCCTCTCCTCCGGTACCTCATACCCTGCCCGCGGACGTGATTTTCGAAAAGCGAGAAATACCTTTTCTCTTGTTGAGGAGTTAAAACTTCTTTGTCTTTTAAAAGATTCCGAATGGTTTTCTTCTGGACTAAGGCCTGAAGGCCATTGAGCTCCTCGATGATCCTGTCGATTCGATTCAAATTCGGAGATGCCTTCCTGGTTTCGTCGACGAGAGAATTTCTCTTTTCCCGCATTTGTTGACGTAGAGACGCGATGTCTCTCTCAAAGGAAAGCCTTGTGTCCTGCATCTCCTTCATCTGTTCAGGGCGCAAAAGCATTTGCTCCTGCAATTCCCCCCAAGTGTCGGAGGTCCTTTCAGATGCGGCCATAGATTTGGAGCTGAACCACCGGTTATAGGAGAGAGTTGCCAGAGCAGCCACATTGATGACAAACAAGGGAACAAAAGCCATTACGAAAAATCTTTTTTTCATGGCATATCTTTCCGCTCTTGAATTGTGTATTTCAAATAGAAATCGCCCACCGATCCCGGGGGAAAATCCTCGAAAGTTTCAAGATATTCCGAGAAATATCCTTGCCCGGAAACCAGCTCTCCTGCATCATCGGGAACATTACCGAGGTGATATCCGAAAAACATTCCTGCCAGCAAAATCAATGTGGCGACCGCAGGGCGAAGTGAATTCTTGACGCCGGCTAAAATTTTATTCCTTAAGAGCTGCGGTTTTTTCTCGGCTTGGATCTTTTCGATAAGGGCCGGCCAGAGAGAAGTGGATGGAGCCTTTCGTTCTCTGGAGGCAAAATCCTTCCAGATAGGGGAAAATTGCCGGACCAGACGATTGCATTTCGCACATTCTCTGAGATGTTCTTCGATCTCAATCTGCAGGACCTCGGGCAGGCTTTTTTCAACAAAATCGATCAAACTTCTCTCAATTTTTCTACATGTTGAACTCATTTGTGTTCGTTCTTTATCTTATTAGACACCCTCATGAGAGCCGAACTTACGGCTTCCCCGGTTTTTTCGACAATAAATTTACCAATTTTTTTTGAAGGTTGAGTTTGGCCCTGTGAATACGCGCTTCGACCGAGTTAATGGAAATCCCCAGGATATCCGAAATTTCTTTTGAGGTTAAATTCTCGTATTTGCTCAGAACGAAAGCCGCTCTTTGTTTATCAGAAAGGGAGTCTACGGATTTCTTTAAAAAATCTTTTATCTGTTTTTTCTCAAAACGCTTGTCAGGTTCATCCCTGCTGGAGGCCGGCAGAACTTCTTCTCTTTCACCCGTATCCTTCCATACGGAATTAAGACTCATCATCCATCGGGACCGCTTGTTACGGCGGATGACATTGAGCGATCGGTTGACGGAGATGCGATAGATCCAAGTAGAGACCTTACTCTTTCCCCGGAAGGATCCGGCTGATTTATAAATCTGCAGGAAGATATCTTGGGTGGCATCCTCTGCATGGTGATGGTCGCCGAGCATGCCGTAACATGTGTTGTAGACCACAATCCGATAGCGATTGACCAGTTCTTTGAAAGCGCCCAAGTCATTACGGGAGATCCTTTGAATCAGCACCCCATCATCCGGTATCTGTTGATTCAATCGTCAATCCTTCTCAATGGACACAGCACTGATTTCCATTGCAGTGATGATCCCCAATAAAATGACAAGCTCAGAAGCTCATTACAGTTCGTTTTCGTCGAAGACCCCTCCACCCTCTCCGTGCGCTTCCTACGGACGATGAAATGAATCCACAGCGGAAAGATTTTGCCTCCAGAATCGGAACCGAATTATATTTCTGAATCGACGACGTTCACGCGAAATGCATTATTCCGAATCTTTCTTCATTTTCGGCAGCGGTTTTCTCGGAAGCAGCTCATCACGCATAGCCGTATGGTAGACAAAGCAGGCCATGACGATGGCAGACTGGATGATGTCTTCTTCGATGCAATGGTCGTAGAGGTCCATGTTGGTGTGATGGACTCTCGTTCCATAATCCAGAGGTTCCTGGATGAATTGAAAACCGGGAAGGCCGATATAGTCGAAGGCAAGATGGTCCGATCCGGTTGTCTCCTGGAAGGCGAGTGTTGTCACACCCAAATCGCGAAGAGGTTCAATCCAAGCTTTGAAGATGGGTTCTACGGCACTGTTCTCCTGGAGGTACACGCCCCGTATACGGCCGCTGCCGTTGTCGTAGTTGTAATAAGCGGAAAGCTTGCCGTGTTCCGGCTTCAGCAACAGCTCGTTCGATCCGACCCAGATATTTCTCCAAAACTTCTTGGGATCCGCTATGATATCGAAGTAGTCGAGCTTGGCCATACACTGGATGTCCGAGTCACCAAAGTGCTTGGCCACATATCCTCTCGATCCGAGCAGTCCTTGCTCCTCCGAACCCCACAAGGCTCCCCTGATAGTGCGGCGCGGCTTCACTCCCAACGATTTGAGGATGCGCATGGCTTCCATGACCACAGTGCAGCCGGCGGCGTTGTCCACGGCACCCGTTCCACCACTCCACGAATCGATATGACCTCCGAGCATCACGGCCTCATCCTTTTTATCGCTCCCGGGAATTTCGGCGATAACATTGTAACCGAGCTGGTCTTCATCATAGAACGTGTTCCTGATTTCAACCTCCAGAATAACAGGGATCTTATGATCCATGATGCGGAATATTCGGGCATAGTGTTCAGCAGCCATGATAATTCTAGGATTCTGCCGGGGCCTTTGAGGATCCCAGCCTTTTCCCTTGTAGGCATCCACTTTAACGGTTCCGTAATCGCAACGGCTGGGATTGCTGGGCTCGACCAAAACACCGACACCTTCAGAACGAAAAAATTCCTCGAGTTTGTCTATCCATTCCGGAGAGGGGCGGTCGCTATCCAACTCCGGCCCCACGGGAATCGGAGCCTCCTTCAGCGCTGCAAGGCCTTTCTCATCTAAACGCACGGCACTGTCCGTAAAAGTCGGCGGCGCTTTTCGTGGGGCGGCCATGAGAACGATAGCACCCTTCAATTTCCCCCGGTATTTTTTAAAATCTTCCTCCGTCTTGATATCGACGGAGACAGGGGCGCCTGATATTTTTCCGTTCGTTTCAGACGTCCAGGGTACAGGATAAGCGATAATGGGCTGATAAGAAGGTTTGCGCATGTGAACAGACACATATTCATTGGACCACCCGAGGCCAAATTCGCCAAATGGTTCGATGTGTACATTGGACATGCCCAATTCTTCGAACTTTTCTGCTGTCCACTTATAGGCAGCAGTGATTTGGGGCGAACCCGGTACTCTCGGCCCTAATACATCCGTCAAGTAGCTAAGGATTTTCATAGCCTGGGACCGGTTGATCCCCTCCTCCCAAATTTTCGAGACCATCTCGTAGTCTACTTTTTCCTGGAAGGAAAAAGAAAAGAGCTGCGTCATCGAGAAAACAATGAGCAGAACATAGATAGATTTACGTTTCATCAAATCCTCCGTGTCGAGTTGTTATGGATATCATATTTATTTTATATCCAAGAGTACAAGTGAAAAAAATCTGCGGCAAGCTGCATTTTTTTCATCGGCACCGCGCATATCTCAATCAGAAGGCGCTGTCAATATAAGGCCGCTCTTAATATTTCAAAGCACGGTCGAAAGAGAACCCATGCTTCACCGGCCAATCCAAAACCGGCCCAAAAGCTAGCGCCTGAGCACTGAAAGAAGGACATGACTCGGATGAAGGGGATTGTGGTGGATGGCCATGGTGCCCTCAACCGTTTTATCGACATAGGCTTCGTTCTCCCCCGTGTTGGAGTTGGGGAAAGAATAGCTGTCACAGGCATTCATCACGGCTATGCGAATACGGTGGCCTTTTTTAAAAGTCACGGCGATACTGGGAATATTGATGTCATAGCGCACGACATCCGACATCTTACCTGACAGGAATTCCTCCTTTTCGAAATTTGACCCGAAGATGTGGTGCTGCTTATCCTCCAAGTTTCGAAACCTAGCCCTGAGCATTCCCGTAGTAAGCCGGACGGACATACCGTCAGGATAGACATCGGAAAGATAGACCCACCAATCCGTATCACGGACATCACATGAGGCATAGAGGATCGCCATGAGATCACCTGCCACAGTCAAATCTTCTTTGACCGGCTCCGAGGTGTAGACCGCGACGTCACCTCGCATTTCGATGTCCTTAAAGTCATAAGGAAAGCTCTGGACGTCCTCCCACCTCTGCATCAGCTCAAAGCTGTACCAGTTCGGGACAGGATCCAGGGGGTTGTATGTGTAGACATCGCTGGGCTCATCCTTCGAAGGCGGGGTTTCAGTCAAGTCCCCGTACTGTGGCAGTTTGTTCGCCTTTCCGTTGCTGTGAAAGTACCACTTCTGCACCTCGGCTTCTTCGGGCGGCCACTGGGATGCGGTTCGCCATTCATTGTCCCCGAGGACAAAATATTCTACGGCCGGTTCATCCACTCCGTTATCGATTCCTCTGAGAAAACGGTCGTACCACTGCTGTTTGATCAACCAGATGTCATCTCTCAGTGCATCGAGGCCGAAGCTGAATCCGTTGAGCTTACGATCCCTGTTGTAACCGTGTTTCCACGGTCCTAAGATCAATTTTTGCGGTTTCGTCCCGTGTCTCTTCATTAATTCCCAATTGCGTCTTGTACCGGGAAAATCGTCGTCGAACCAACCGCTGATCTGGAAAGAGGCGAAGTTGCGCGGATGGTCGCCCCGATAAAAATCCTGCTGTTTCCAGTAATCGTCGTTTATCCAATGATCAACCAAAGTGTTCCACTGAGAATTATCTTTTCCCGTTGCATACGTATCCATCTCTATCAGGGGCCTGAAATGGAGAATTTCCGGCCAGGACCTGGTCGGCAATATCCTTTGATCCTGCATAAAAAGCACGTAATACATAAGTCCCTCGACAAATCCCCCTCCCATATACTGCATATCGCTGAATACCGTGCCCATAGAGCTCTCGGGAACGACACATTTGAGGGCCGGATTGTTTGCCATCGAACAGGCCCACTGGGTGAATCTCACGTAGGATCCTCCCTGCATGCCGATATTTCCGTCACACCAAGGCTGTGCGGCAATCCAAGTCAAGGCATCAGCGCCATCCCGCGGCTCGTTGATGACGAGCTCCCATTCCCCTTCCGACTTATTATCAGGATCCCAATATGCCGTTCCCCGGCATGCCTGAATGACAAAGGCATAGCCGCGAGCGCAGTAATGCCAGTAAGCCTCGATTGCCGGCGTGATCCCGTAAGGAGTCCGGATGAAGACCACAGGGTAAGGTCCGTCCGTACCGTCAGAGGGAAGATAAACCAGCGTCGCCAATTTTACGCCGTCCGACATCTCCACCATAGATTTCCCCAAAAAGCGATATCCCCACTTGGCAGCCGACACCTCCGTACCAAGCCAGTTCTTCAGAGTAGTGAAGTTTTCGAAGCCCCGAAGAACCATGCATATATCGAGAGGTGCGTCAATACCCGCAATCAGGCGGTTTTCCGAATCAATCAAAAGATCCATGGGAGAAGAAGCATCCTTGAGTTTCCAGCAGTTCGCTTTGTATGTCTTCCCGTTCACAGATTCCGCCAATTCCCTCTGCCTGATATAGATGCTGTCTTCATCCGGCCAAGCCACGGCTTTTTTCCAGGACCAATCTATCTTTTCGATCTCTTCTAATTGTGCCGGAAGCATTTCAACGGCTCCCCACAGCCGGAATTCTTTTCGGCGCTCAATTTCCGATCCAGCCGATGTGAAAGAAGCCGACCACTGACTGCTCTTCCAATCTTTCTTTTTGATGGAATAGTCAGATGTCCCACCTCGCTCAGAGATTACCAGCTCAGCCGCATGGATACCTTTTATATAAACATCGTAATTTCGAACTCCCTCATTTCGTACCGCATGGACAGAATTCTTGTTACATGCAACATTCGCCGCAAAGAGCAAAAGACCTATTAAGAAAATACACTGTCTTTTTTTTAGCATGAGATGACCTCCTCTTTATACTTGTCTGGAACGGCCTTGATTATAAGATAGAGATTTGATGACACAATAGAATGGATGAAAAAATGTTTCCTAAGCTTCAACTTTCCTGCATTTTAGCACAGGAAAAGTAAATTGAAAATGAAAGTCATTTGATTATTGGATGCTGTCGTACGTTTATTCTCAGAACAAAACTTGTTTCAAAAAGTGTATAATTGGTCTGAATGATTCAGACACCTGAATGATTCACGAGTCGAGGTTGGTGCAAAGGCGAGGATGGAGTCTATGAAGCTCAATGTAGTCCTTTTTCAACCACAAATCCCCCAAAATACGGGAAATATCGCCCGAACCTGCGCGGCTTCAGGTGCACAGCTCCATCTGATTAAACCTCTTGGCTTTTCGACTAGAGACAGATACCTCAAAAGAGCCGGATTGGATTACTGGCATATGGTGGCCGTCACCTACTACGAAAATCTATCGGAATTTTTAGAAAAGCACACCGGCGAAAAGCTCTGCTTCATCACCAAAAAAGCGGCAAGGACCTATGAAAAGATCGATTTCGAGGGAAATGTTTTTCTGATATTCGGCAGGGAAACGAGCGGAATTCCTGAAGACATTCTCAGAGATCACTGGGATAACTGTTTCAGGATCCCTATGAAAACCGAAGCCCGATCTCTCAATGTCTCCAATGCTGTTGCGATTGTAGTTTATGAGGCCCTCAGGCAAAACGGATTTCCCGGGCTGAGTTTGACCGGCCCGCTTTTGGAAAAAAGCAAATAGCCAGCCTGGATTATTCATAAAAACTGCCGACATTAAAGATAGAAAGCTCTTTGGGTGGAACGGATGTCGGCAGTTTTTGTGAATAATTCAGGCTACTTTTTATAAAGAAAAACGGTATGGTTGCCGCCCCTTTCATCTTCCAGGGCTACGGAATCGATTTCTTTATCTCCCCAGCCCGGAATTCTGTAATTGTGGGTGATAACGGTCGTTCCGGGCTTGAGTTCTTTCTCAAATTTCGGCCGGAGGATGGCGTTGGATTCCGGAAGAAGATAGAGGGCGACTACAGTCGCCTCGGAAACATCAAGTTTCATTGCATCCCCTAAATAAAACTTGACGAGGTCCTCTACTCCTACAGCCCGAGCCCCTTCTTCGGACTCCTTTATTCTTTGGGGATCGATATCGATGCCGACACCTCGGGCTCCATATTTTTCTGCAGCTGTGATGACGATGCGTCCATCCCCACAGCCCAGGTCATAGACGATATCGCTCCCATCGACCCTGGCAAGCTCGAGCATTTTATCCACAACGACCATAGGAGTGCCCAAATAGGGTGCGAGGTCGGGAGCATCTTTTCTTCCGTGTGATCCTTCATAGAGATTGATCAGGTTTTTCTCATCATAGCGGAAAGCATAAGGCGTCCCGGGTTTTAGATGCCTGGTCATCACCTGTCCCAATTTCTCATAGGTCACGTCCAAAGCCACGGCACTCTTATAGCGATGGATATCACCCCTATTCAGGATTTTCTTCTCTGGCTGTCCATAGGAAGTGGATGCTTTGACGGTGTAGCGGACATCCCCTTGTGTCACATTTCTGATTGTCGTCCCACCGGCAATCGAGACAGAAGCAAGGCCCGTGTCCCCAGCAGGCTTTTTATTTACAAGGAGGAATACGATCCCACAGAGAACTATGGCCATGAGGAAGGCGATTTCAAACTTTCGTTTCATTAAGATTTTTTCCTATTTACTCTGAATTATTCATAAAAACCGCCGGCGTTTTTTACCTTCCAGGCGCTTGAATTATCCAGGTTCATTCTCATCATATCCCGGAATGCCACATAACTCAATTCACTGTGCTGTCTTTTTATAGCTGATGGATATGCCGGACCGGCTCGACTCATCGATGGATGTCTCCATATTCGGCAAACTCTCCAAATATTCCAAAAATTCTCTTATCCCACGCATCCTCCCATCCCGGACATTATGGGCTGTGAAGCACCCTCCGACTTCGAGCTTCGGCAATACCGAAACCAGATAGTTCGTATACCACTCCTTATCGGCATCACAAAAAACGAAATCGAAAGGTCCTTCCAGCCTCTGAACGAGTTCATGGGCGTCGGCCAATCTGGCATCGATGAAATCCGAAAGTCCCGCTTCCTTGAAATTAGCAATGGCCTCTTCATAACGCCACTTGTCGATTTCAATAGTGATGAGCCTTCCGCCTGTTTTGCTGAGCGCCCAGGCTATCCAAATCGTCGAATGACCTGTGGATGTCCCGATTTCAAGAGCTTTCATGTACTCGTTTTTCAGGATCAGTTCATACAAGACTTTCCCGTCTTTTTCGGAGACATTCATATCCCTCCACTGGTGTTTATGCCGCTCGAGAAAGCTCCTCACCCGCTCGTCTAAATCTAACCCCCTTCCGAATCCCGTGGAAAAAACATATCCTGCCGGGAGAAGATGACAGCTTAAAATGAACAGTACTATATGAATCTTTGAATATAATTCCACATTCATCTCTATTCTTTTCCCGTTCAAGGCAAGCAATCCGGAGAACTATCCTGCATCATAAGCCTCGATGGCAACGGGCACGGCCTTTGTAACCGAATGACCTGCAGGGGCCAGCCCCACCAAAACCGCACTGATAACCTCTTCTCGTGAAGCTCCCGCTTTCTTTGCCATTTCGACATGAAACGGAATTCCGCTTTCGAGCCGAAGGACGGCCAGAACGGCCAGGTAAGCCAGCGCCCCGGTCTTCGCGTCGAGAGAGCTGGCGCCGGTGAGGCTCTGAACCATCCGCATCCAGGCTTCTGCGTGCCGAGGCGCTTCGTTTTGAAACGTGTGAAAGGCCTTGCTGACTAGGTTTTTCGGATCACTCATCCATCTCCTCCTCATTCCATGGAGTTATCGCGATAAAAATATAATCATACCAGTCTTTATCAGCTTTACAAACTATTGATCATTTTCCCTTGTTTTCGGGTAAAAAATGTCTTCCGGCAATCATTTTTTCGAAACATGGACTGGAAGAGATTGCATCGCTTCCTTGATAACCCGCCGGCATCATTTTTCTTGGATTTTGTGCAAACAGGCTTCTGATATTACCCTTCAGTGATTTTTAGGTCCATCTTGAAGTAGAACCCGGTTTTAAGGTAAAAAGACTATGATTTTGGCTATGTCTTGAGAATGCAAGAACGAAACAACTGCTCCAGGACTATATCCGTATCCGTACGCAATCTGGTTGAAAGAGTATTGCGGTGCGGAGATCTTTCCCTCATCTTCCAAGGCTCATCCCGGGCGGCAAGCCTGGCCGGCATCCGTGCCCATCAAAAAATCCAACGATCCCGCCCTTCCTGTTATGAGAGTGAAGTTCCCGTCTCCTATATCTACGAAGCAGAAACCGTCAGCCTTTTTCTTCAGGGTAGAATCGATGGCTTGTACAAGCAAAAAGGCAGAATCGTCGTCGAAGAGATAAAAACCACTCACAGAGCATTGGACCTATTTATAAATGACCAAAACAAGCTCCACTGGGGGCAATTGAAAGCTTATGCAGCTATTTATGCGGCTGAGAATAATCTCGATTCCGTCTTAGCCCAATTGACTTATTATCAAATGACGACCGGCGAAATCAAATCCTTCATCGAAGAGTTCCAATACGTTGAGGTGATGTTATTTTTGGAGGATTTGATAAAAACCTATTTGGAGTGGTTGGCAAAAATCGACGATTGGCACCGAATCCGGGACGACCTCATCAGCACATCCCCCTTCCCATTCTCCACTTATCGAAAAGGTCAGAGCCAAATGATGGAAGATATCGGAGAAACAATCGCCCGTCAAGATCAAATCATCATCCAAGCTCCGACAGGAATTGGAAAGACAGTCGCCACCCTCTTCCCGGCGGTCAAAGCTCTGGCAGAGGGTCACACACAGAAAATCTTCTATCTGACGGCACGCACGACGGGGAGAGCCATCGCAGAAAAGACTCTGGAAGAGCTGAGAAAAAAAGGGCTGAGGATTAAGGCCGTGGCGCTCATGGCCAGGGAAAAAATCTGCTTCAATCCAGAGAGAAGCTGCAATCCCGATGAGTGTGAGTACGCTAGGGGATTTTTTGACCGCATCAACAATGCTCTGGAAACATTCTTCGCATGCGATATTTTTTCCATGGAGAAAACTAGGGCGGCTGCCCGTAAGCATAAAGTCTGTCCCTATGTTTTTTCGCTCGAACTCGCACTCTGGGCAGACTGTATAATCTGCGATGTGAATTACGCTTTCGATCCCAGAGTTTATCTCAAACAATTTTTCGGTGAAAGCTCCAGCGATTACACCTTTCTCGTCGATGAAGCTCACAACCTGGTGGACCGATCCCGCGAGATGTTCAGTGCGGCTCTAGACAAATCCTCTTTCTTGAGACTGAGGCGAAAGTTTAAAAACAAACATTCGGCAATCTTCAAATCAGCCGGTAAGATCAACACCGAATTTTTAAAGTACCGAAAAAAATGTGATTTCGAGAACGACTTTTTCTTCGAGAAGAGTAGACCTGAAGAGCTGTTGTCCCCGCTGATCGGATTTATCAATACCATGGAACGTTGGCTTGCTACCAATCCGGGTCTTTCTCTATCGGACCCGATCCTCGATCTGTACTATGACATTCTTCACTTCCTGCGAATGGCGGATCTCTTTGACAGCCATTACACCACCTACTACCAAATGAGAGGAAACGACTTCATCATAAAACTTTTTTGCGTCGATCCTTCACAACAAATGAGAGAGGCATTGAAAAGAGCCTCTTCGGCTGTTCTGTTTTCCGCCACGCTAACTCCTTTATCTTATTTCCTTCAGGTTTTAGGGTGCCATGAATCGGCGGAACAAAGGGCGTTTCCCTCGCCATTCCCGCCCGATAACTTGTGCGTGCTTTATTCTCCGGCTATTTCGACTTATTATCATCACCGGGATAAAACTAAGGCGGCTCTGGCACGG
>JAFGNQ010000284.1 GCA_016926925.1 Candidatus Aminicenantota bacterium | reverse complement strand
AGGATGCATCATGCATTGAAATTAATTTAAAACTAGTGTATATATTTCTCTTTGTCAAGTATTTTTTGTATGATTTATTCTTCTCTTGACAATATTCCTTTTTTATGTTTTTTGTTCCGTGACCAGCTCCGAGAATTACGGAGAGTTGCAGATTCGAGTCGGTTGATGCGCAAAAATTAAGCGCTATGGAAAAAATCAAGAAAATCGGACTGTTCAGTTGTATCTGTATCGCAATCGGAATAATTGTTGGAGCAGGCATTTTCGGAGCCTTGCCCGTTGCCGTCGACCTGACGGGCAAAGGTATTGTCCTCGCCTTCATCCTGGCAACCATAACCATAGTCCTCAGGTATTATCCCACAATTATCACAGGCGCTGCCATTCCCTCATCTTTCGGGTATTACATGCACGCCACCCGGCTGGCAGGGCCGAATCTGGGCTTCACCCAGGTGATCGCCACCTTCAGCAACATATTTGTCCAGGCCATTCTGGCCACGGTATTTGCCATGTATTTCTCCGCACTGGTTCCGGTTGATACCCGCATCATCGCCGTAGCCGTCCTGTTGATCTTTGGCGCTATCACCTGTGTAGGCATTAAGGCTACCGGGGCCGTGCAGAACTTCATGGTCATGCTTCTTCTTTCGGCTATGTTCACATTCATCATCGGAGGGCTGCCCCATATTAATTCCGTAAACTTGACTTTGGGCGAGATTTTTTTCCCTCCGGATCAAACATTTCTCTCCATGGGGGCGGCCATAGGTATTCTCAGCTCCTGTCTGATGGGGGGCTATATCGTCATGAATTTTTCCGATGAAGTTAAAAATCCAGGGAAGGCTATTCCCATAACTTTTGTTGTTTCCACATTCGTTACGGCTTTTATCTATATCCTCTTGAGCATTGTCATGATAGGTGTCATGCCTGCCAGGGAAGCGACGACGCTGGCTGTTGTCGCCGATAAATTCATGAGCCAAGGCTTCAAATTATTTTTCATTACGGGCGGTGCTCTTTTTGCATCATTGACCACTATCAACGCGGTCTTTCTTTCCGGCTCACGCTCCTTGGCCGTAGTCGCAAGGGATAAAGTCATTCCCGAATGGCTTACCAGGAAGAACAGATTCGGTGTTCCTCAGAATTCGGTCCTGCTGCTTACCATCTGTCCTGCTGTCATCACCGCCTTCGGGGTTTCGATAGGCACCCTCCTTTCCGCTTTTTCGGTGCTCACCATTATGTTCGGAATCATTCTGTTCATTCCGGTGATCAGGCTGCCCAGACGTTATCCCAACTCCTATAAAAGCTCCTACATGAAACTCCCGCGGGGTATGATCTGGATTTTTGTTGTTTTGGGAACCATTGTCTCCGTATATCAGATCTACTCTTTGATTGCCACCATGGATGTGCCGACATGGATCGCGCTCGTCTCATGGATGGTAATCTGGTATGCTTATTTTTTCATTCGCAAGGACTATTTGAAGAAGAGGGGTGTGCATCTTACAGCTATAATGAGTGCACCCTATCAGCCGTGGGAGGAAAATGAATCGAGCTTGAAAGAAAATAGCAAATATGGAAGTCTGGAATAAATTACACTTGAGAGCCTCGCAGCCAACATGTCCGTTCTGTATGGCATCAAAAGGAAATATTGAAAGATGAGTCGGACAATGAAATTTCAAAAAGAACGGGAGCATTTCCCTGTAGCAAAGAAAGTCGCCTATTTTAATACACCGACCTTCGGTTTGATTCCCGACTATGTACACGAAGCCACCAGGGAGACACAAGATTATCGCTATAAAACAGGAGACCATTCCTTCTTGGGTGTTATGCAGTACGAGATGATCGAAAAATCCCGGGAGATTTTTGCCCGGCTTCTCAACTGTAAGGCATCGGATATTGCTTTCGGATTGAGCGCCTCCCAGATGTTTTCGATTTTTTCCGCAGGATTGCCGGTAAAGCCCGGAGATAATGTGGTGGTTACGGACAACAGTTTTATCACCATCCCGTATGCCTTCCAGTGCAGAGAACAGGATGGCCTGGAAATTAAATATGCTAAAACTTCCAATGGCGGGATAAGCGTTGAGGAGCTCTGTGCCTGTGCCGATGCCAACACCAGAGTCATCGCCGTCAACCATGTAGAGGCTTGTTCCGGTTTCCGTATGGAACTGGAGAAAATCGGCGCTTTCTGCAAGGAGCGCGGAATATATCTGGCGGTCGATGCCGCCCAGTCCGCCGGTGCGATGACGCTGGATGTGGAGCGGATGAACATTTCCTTCCTCGTTGGGACCGATTACAAATGGCTGTGCCACTATCGTGGCTTTGGCTTTGCCTACGTCAGCCCTGCGCTCAGAGAGCATCTGATTCAGCGCAGTGCAGGCTGGGCTTCCGAGTTGGAGAGGTTCAATTCTTCGAAGATGAAACTGGATCTCCATCCCGGTGCCCGGCGCTATGAGATGGGGGGCCTGCACAACAGCGGCGTTTACTGTGTCAGACTGGTCATCGAGCATTATTTGGAGCTGGGAAAAGCAGATGTTCAAAACTACATCCTGAATTTGGTGGATTATGGCTGCCAAAAGGCTGATGAATGCCCGTTTACCAATCTTGCCTATCGTTTTGAACCTGAGAACCGGTCGGGAATAGTCGTACTGCACATCCCTGGAAAATACGGGCTTTCCACCCAACAGCTAAAGGAACGCAGAGTAATCGTTCCCGTCAATGGAGGATTGTATCCCAATAATAAGGTGCCTTCCTCTAATTACTCTGTCCGCATGGGGATACACTATTACAACAACAGAGAAGATATTGACAGGCTCTTTGCAGCCATCGAAGACTGCTGCAAAGAATAGAAAATCAATTTCCCCTGTCCGGAAGAGCATTAACTGCTCAGGGCGTTCAGGAACTGGTCGATGTCATTGTCGTTGTTGTAGACCGATACGGCAATCCGTATCCCGCTCACCGTCTCTGTCTCTCCCTTGTCATCGGTTTTTTGCCAATGGCTGAGGGACACCACGTGTTCACCGAAAGCGTTATCGAGCTTGGCCCTGGTTGCATCCGGGTCCGGTGTTAAAAAACTGACGATGGGTGACGGACTGTCCAGGGGCGTTATCGGCGCATATCCCAGGGCCGGCATCTCCTTTTGCAGGCGATCTGTGAGCGGCTTGGCATGGGCCCGGATGTTATCGATACCGAGCTTTGTTACGTATTTCATACCCTCATACGCACAGAGTCCCGATAAATTGGGCATCGAGGTCGTTCCTTCGTAGATAGTAGCGTCTCCGCGCAGTTCGAATTCGCGACCTCTCAAGCCTTTCAGGGCGCGGAGGCCGTAGCGTGTTTGTTTGATAGCCGTCCCCTGAAGGTCGTTGCGAACGTACAGGAATCCGAGTCCGAAGTCACCCATCAGCCATTTGTAGGTGCTGCTGGCAGCGCAGTCGATACCCATGGCCTGCACGTCGACCGGAGTGTTTCCCACAGCCTGGATGATATCCCCATAGACCAGTGCTCCGTTGGCATGGGCCAGATCGCTGATGGCTTTTGCTTCGTGCATGTAGCCGTTGATGTTCGACACGAGGGCTATGGAAACCAGGCGTGTGTTTTTGTCGATCGCTTTTTCCATGTCGGCTAGTTTGATCTTCCAATCGCGGTGCCGTACCACACGGAGCTCGATGATTCCCTGTTTCTCCAGCGCGGCATACAAATACCAGGAAGCCGGAAAGTGCAGATCGTCGATGACCACATTCCCGCCCCGGCGGGCCAGGTCCAGGCCTGCGGCGACGATGTTTTCGCCTTCCGTCGTACTCATGACGAATGCGATTTCTTCCGGTTTTGCGTGGATCAGGTCTGCGAAGAGCCGTTTGGCTTCGCTCTGCATTTCCCGTGAAAAGTACGACCTTCCCTCGCCCGGCCCGAGCGCACGGAACTGTGCATAGCTTTCGATAGCTCGTAAAATGTTGACGTTGAACGGGTGGGTTTCGGCCGCTGCCAGCCAGAGTTTTCTGGCTGCCCGGGGGAAATCGGCCCGGACAGCCTCAAAGTCCGGAGTTTCAGCGGCAATCCTGTTAGCTCGGCTTCCGGGATTGTCCTCGAGTAGAGTTTCCGCAGTCAATCGAGGGCCGGTAAGCAAAGCCGCACCCGTTGCCGTCAGAGATCCGAGAAAATTACGACGCGTCATATTTTTAATATTAGCCATGAGGATTTTTCTCCTTTTTAGAAAGAGGATTTATGAAAGATTATGCCCCGCTGATGGAAATGTCAAATTTTCGCCTTATAGGTGTCGAACAGGGAGTTCATTTTCCGCCTTGGGTGGATATCGATTTTGTGAAAAGATTGTGAAACATTTGTAAAAAAATGGTATACAAAAAGAGGTCGTTGTCGGATAGGCCGAATTTCAGGATATTTAAAAAAAAAAAACGAAATGGACATGATTCATCTAAAAGGAACATGCAAAAAAATCCGGATAATTGGGATGGCTTTTTCACTGATGTGTATCGTCACGGCCGCATCGCTCTTTTGTGTTGAGACCCGGCAAGATGAGATTGTAACGACACGGCATCAGATTAGGGTTGACGGCCGGACCATGGCTTATACGGCTAAGGCGGGGAAAATCCCGATACGGGATAATGAAACGGGCGACATTCACGCTTATATGTTTTTCACTGCTTACACGCTTGACAGCGATCCGGATCACGGACTTCGGCCTCTGACCTTTCT
>JAFGNQ010000036.1 GCA_016926925.1 Candidatus Aminicenantota bacterium | reverse complement strand
TGATCGTTGCCCGAATAAGCGGCGGTCCAATCGAAAGGGCGGGTGTCATACAGGGCATGAGCGGAAGTCCTGTTTATGTGGAGGGCAAATTGATCGGAGCGCTGGCCTACAGTTTCACCAATTTTGCCAAAGAACCCATTGCAGGTATCACGCCCATCAGTGAAATGTTGATGATTCAGGACAAGGAAACGCCGAAGGCTTCTTTTTCATCGCGCCGTCCCATCCAAAAATACATAACTTTGAACGATCTTCTCGAGATTTACACCTCTCATTTCAATAGAGATGCTCCTTTGATTGCTGCGGGAAGAGCCTTTTCTCCGATCGGCATTCCCTTGGTCTTCAGCGGATTCTCACAGGACGTAGTCGAAAAGGCGGAGCCGTTTTTTTCCAAACTCGGATTCATTCCTATGAATGCGGGCTTCTCCGGTCAATCGCAGGAGAAAATATCCATTTCCAACCTTAAGCTCAAGGGAGGAGATTCAGTTGGTGCACAGCTCATTACAGGTGACCTGAGCATGTCTTACGTCGGTACGGTCACTTACGTGAACGGAAGCAAAATACTGGCTTTCGGCCATCCCATTTTTAACTTGGGTTCGGTAGCGTACGCCATGACCAAGGCTGAAGTTATCGGCATCATGCCGAGCTTGCAGTCATCCTTCAAACTGACGAGCAATGAGACGCCCATCGGCAGGTTCACACAAGATCGAATGCCCGGAATTTATGGTGAAATCGGCCCAATGCCCGAAATGATTCCTTTGAATATCACCATCCAGGACGACAGAGGTGCGAACAAGGAGTTCCATGTCAAAATTATCGAAGATAAAATTTTTACACCTTTGCTTACGAACATGGTTGTGGCAAATCTCGTAACCGGAGAAGAGAGAGCCATCAGCGATCTCTCTCTTGAATTGAAGGGAGATATCTATCTGGAAAACGGCAAGAGCATCCAGTTGGAGGATATGTTTTCCGGGAATTTCGACTCTGCTGTAACCAATCTATCCGGCCTTGTGACATCGGTCGTTTATTTTCTGACCAGCAATGAATTCCGCGATCTCGCAATCCATCGGATTGATTTGAAAATAAAGGCATCCGAAGAAGTCAAATATTCCTTTCTGGAGAAGGTCTGGTTGGACAAATACGATGTGTTGCCGGGGGAGATAATACGCATCAAGGTCTTTACGAGAAATTTCCGGGGCGAAGTCTCAGAAATCGAAGGGGGAATACCGGTTCCTCATCTTCCATCGGGGTCGGAATTCCAACTCGTTGTTGCCGATGCAGCCTCTCTTCAGCAACTCGAATCGAGCCAGTATAAGGCCCGTGCATTTGTTCCCCGAGACCTGGAACAGTTGATCAGAATATTGAGCAATCTGCGAAAAAATAATCGGATTTACTTTAAGATACTCGCTTCCAAACCCGGACTTTTCTTGATGGGCGAGGAAATGCCCAATCTTCCCCCGACGATGAAGTCGATGTTTTCATCGTCCCGGGCTGCGTCTTCTTCGCCCACGGAGCTGGAGCAATCAACGCTCGGCCAGTTGCAACAGCCGGTATCTTCGGTTTTTCGAGGGGCCACTCTCATCCCCATCAAAATCAAATAACCGCGATTGGAGACAACAGGAATGAAAAAAATTATACTCACGATAGCAACACTTTCCTTGTGCATAGCAACGGCACTCCTTGCAGTCCAAACTCAAAAATGGGAGTTGCGCAATCTGGATGACTTTTTGGACGGGAAGTTTGATGGCATTTCCGTATCGTTTGATGGAGTCCTGGCTCTTTCTCCGAATGAAGAAATGATGGAGGGACCCGAGGAGGAATTTTTATTATCCTTTATTCCGGGCCCTTCGGGCGATTTTTTCCTTGGTTCGGGACATGCAGGGAAGATTTACAGGATCAACAGTGCCGGGAAGCATGAACTGTATTACCAAGTTCCGGAAGTCGACATCTACTGTCTGGCCCTGGATTCCAAAGGGAATCTCTATGCCGGAAGCTCTCCCAATGGGAAAGTCTATAAGATAACGGAAAAAGGAAAGGGGGAACCCTTCTTCAATCCTCAGGAAAAATACATTTGGGATCTGAAATTCACGAGCAAAGGCAGTTTATTGGCTGCTGTGGGTGAAAGCGGTGGAATTTATGAAATCAGTGAGCAGGGCGAGGGAGCCAAATTTTTAAGCGCGGAGGAAAACCATATTTTGTGCATGGAAATCAGCGCGAATGGAAGTTTAATCGCCGGAAGCGGAGGAAAAGGGCGTCTCTACAGGATTTCTCCGGAAAAGAGAACATCCATTTTGTTTGAATCACCTTTTGAGGAAATCAAAACGATAGCCTTGGATCGGAATGGCAACATATACGCAGCTGCCGGAGGAATCGTCCCCCGACCAGCCAAGGAAGAAAAATCTTCTGTTGCTGTCAAATCGGATACCGAGGTTTCGATGACTGTCACACCCCAGGGATCAATGACCCAGACCCTCTCTCCTCACGGGGATAACCAGCCCGGTGTTCTCTACAGGGTCAATTCCGACGGTATAGCTAAGAAGCTGTGGAGTTCGGCGGATGAGCTGGTTTACTCTTTACTCTGGAATGAAGCAAAAAATGAGTTGCTTTTCGGAACAGGGATGAAGGGGAGAGTCTATTCCATCGATAAGGATGACAAAGTTTCTTTGATCATTCAAAAGAATGCGGAACAGATCTATCTTCTCAAAGCGTATGGTTCGCGGATCTACACACTTGCCAACAACCCCCCGAGTTTGAGTGCGATATCCTCGGAACAGCGGTATGAAGGGCAGTACACGAGTTCCGTTCTCGATGCCAAGACACTCGCCTCTTGGGGGAGGATTGAATGGAATGCGGAAATGCCCTCGGGAGCGATTCTTCAGTTCCAGACAAGGAGTGGAAACTCCGGAGAACCGAACCAGACCTGGAGCGATTGGTCTCCGCCATATCAAAAGAGTGCGGGTGAACAGATCTTGAATCCCAAAGCTCGCTACATCCAGTTCAGAGTCAATTTTAAAACCCAGTCGGCTAAGGTATCTCCCCAGCTTCAACAGGTCTCTCTCTTTTATCTTCAAACGAACTTAGCCCCCGTCCTAACCAAGCTGGAGCTTCTCCCTCCCAATGAGGTGTATTTGAAACCTCCTGAACAAAACGAAGTAATTCTGGGAGCTGAAGTAGATTTGAACGACGAGGCACAAAATGCGGATACGCCAATGGGTTTCATGGTTTCAAAAAAAGTTGAAAGGAAAGGTTATCAAACCGTGGTCTGGGATGCGGTTGACGAAAATGGGGATGTTCTTACCTACACGATCTCTATTCGTATCGAGAACGAGAACAAATGGCGTCTTTTAAAGAGTGACTGGCCGGAAAAAATCTTTGCTTTTGACACACTCACTCTTCCTGACGGAGTGTATTTCATCAGGGTACAGGCACAGGATAAGCCTGCGAATCCCGTGGGGATGGGACTGAATTCGGAAAAAATCAGCCGTCCTCTCGTTATAGATAATTCGCTTCCTGTTATCAGAAATTTTCAAGCGACACGGAACAAAAATTCTCTTACGTTAAGTTTTTCTGCCGAAGACTCTTTCTCGCATCTCAGTGAGGTGAAGTACATTGTCCGGCCCGAAGGCTGGCAGAGCCTATTTCCGGCGGACGGGATCTGTGATTCCAAAAAGGAGGATTTCAACATAACGCTGACTTTGCCGCCGGATTTTGATGATATGATCACGGTTAAGGTGGTGGATACAAAAGGCAACGTAGGCGTTTACCGATCCTCTATCTAATTCTTTCTCTCAGCTTTTGGACCGTTCCAGGTATTTGTCTTCCCGGGTATCGATTCTGACTATATCTCCCTCTTTGATGAACTGCGGGACCGTGATGGTGATCCCGGTCTCCAAAGTTGCGGGTTTGTTGCTGGCGGACTGCGTAGCCCCTTTGAGATAGGGTTCGGTCTTGACCACCTTGAGTTCTATCGTCATGGGAGGATTGACACCGACAGGTTCTTTTTCGAACATTTCCAAGGTGAAAACAACGTTCGGAATGAGGTAATTGAGAGCATCGCCTATCACTTCTTTGGAGAGTTTCGTCTGTTCATAATTCTCGAGATTCATGAATATGAAGGCGTCTCCTTCCTGATAAAGGTATTCCATTTCAACAGTCTCGACATAGGCTTGCTCGACTCTATCTTTTGAGCGGAAGCGATAGTCATGGAGAGTCTGATCTTTCAGCCGCCGCAGTTTTGCTTGCATAAGAGCCTGGCCTTTGCCCGGTGTGACATGAGTGGTCTCAAGGACCTTGTAGATTTCACTTTCCACCTTAATGATCATTCCTTTTCGTAACTGGGTTGCGTTTATCATCTTTCCTCTTTCCTGAATTATTGATAAGAACTGCCGATCCTACTATTCATAAGACAAATTTTCAAATTATCGGCAGTTCTTACCTTCGGCGAGCCGATCTCACCGCATCGGCATCGTCACAGCCCCTTCGGCGTAGTTCACTACTGCCTCATGGGCTGTCTCCTTGCCGCTACGGCGACCTCGACTCGTCAATAACCCAGGTTTCTGAATTATTGATAAGAAAAACTGACACTCCTACTGTCCATTTTTATCAGTTCATTGTACATGTGGATACACGGATCTACAATAATGCGCAACAATATGAATCTGACGGGATGGATGAAGCGAATTTGAAGATTTAGCCTTTCCGTGCCGTTCTTTGAGGGAACCCGACAGAGTCGGGTCCGAGGACTGTTGTGAGCACGGTGTATGTACTCTGGCGTTGTTAATGTTATCTGACAGATATGGGGCGTAATAAGGAATAAACGTGCGGAGTTCCGCAGGACCGAGAAGAACGGGGAGGAAATGGCGTTAAAAATCTGAACTGAGCACAGTAATCCCGTCAGATTCATATGTATTCTCTTAACCAGGAACTCATTAGTATGAAGAACCTTTTGGCCATTTTTTACCTTACAGGCTTTCCAGCCTGACTCCCTCGTCGACATGAACAATAGAGACTTTGGCCCCGGTTCTCCTTAAAGCTTCTGCAACCTGTCCGGACTTTTCCGGGCAATAGGCAAATATACATCCGCCCTCGCCTGAGCCGTTGATTTTCGCTCCCAATGCACCTGCTTCGAGTGCTGTATCAATCATACGGTCCAGTTTGGGGGAGGAGACACTCAAGTAGTTTCGGAGCACATCTTGCTGGCGATTCAACATCTCTCCGAATCGTTCGTGCTCAAACGGCTCCGTCTGGAAAAGAGATTCTCCGTGAGATGTAAGATCTCTCGTCTTCAAAGTTCCTTCAATCAAACGCCGGCTGTTCGCAGGAAGTTTGGCCATCTCCGCCTTTTCCCTTTCTCCTATAATCCCGTTCAGATGGAACGTTTCCATTCGTTTTTGAAGCCGTTTCACTCCTGAAAAAACACGGCTTTTAATATAATCCAAGGTACCTCTAGTATCCTTCTTTATCATTGAATCGGCGAGGACGAATTCTCTCAAAGGCGAATGGAGCCTGTTGACCCGCAATTTGTCGGAGAATTGAATGTTCACGACACCTCCCAGAGCGCAAGTGTAATGATCCATTTTTCCTCCGGGTTCATTGAATTCTGCGACTTCCGCTTGGAAGGCCAATTCGGCGATCGTTTCCGGACTATTTGCATCGGCGTGGCCGGCTGCCTCGAGAAGAAATTTAATCCAGGCTACGACTAAAGCCGATGAGCTGGATGTGCCGGAGTTAATGGGGATTGTCCCTTTTACAAGGCATTCCCAACCGTATGGAAAAGAAATCCCTCGCCTGCGCAAAACAACAATAACACTTTTGAGATAATCTCTCTTCCGAGTGTATTTTATTTCGTCTTTGAGGTGGAATTCATCCCTTGCGTCTATGTCCGGCTGTTGAATCACGAACTTGGGGTCGTCCCGTCTTTTGCCGGAAATGCGAATACGCAAATTGATTGCAGCCGCAATCACCGGAAGTCCGAAGTAGTCCTGATGTTCTCCAAAGAGACACAACCGTCCCGGAGCCGAGACGACAATCTCTGCATTTTCCATGCCTCATTTTTACCTAATTGCCGTTCCGATTGCAACCCGATTAATACACTCACTCGCTCAGCATCAGATCCTTGATTTCCATTTATGCGGTTGAACTATGGGGATCGTGAAGAAGATCGCTTCATCTTTCGTTTACATCACATAAGGAGGATAGGAGCAAACGCCAAACGTGTGCCGCTGTTCGTTTGAGGCGCATGATATCTGGCAGGAGGTTTTCGATGGATATGAATTGTGACGAACGGCGGTTTTTATGAAGAATCCGGGTCCTGGGTTATTCACGAGGTTGATTTAAGACGGTAATTCAACTATCCTGGATTTCATGGCTGAAGTTTTTTTCCTGGGCTCGGGAGGATCTGTCGCCACCGTTGACAGGGACAACACCTCTTTCCTCATAGATCATGACGACATTTTGATATTGGTCGATTGTCCAGGCTCTGTTTTGCAGAAGATCAAGAAGTTGGGATTTGATCCCGCCGCTATACAGACCATTCTTGTCACTCATACCCATCCCGATCATATATACGGGCTTCCCTCTCTCATCCATGGCTTGATGCTGATGGAAATGGCCATAGATCTCTACGGCTCTGAAAAGACTATTGACTTTTGCCGTCGGCTTCTCGATTTGTTCCACCTTCTGGACGCTAAGATCAAGTGCCGTGTGAATTTCATTGCGATCGGTCCGAACACAGCGTCCATTCTTGGACAGTCGATTCGATTTGTCGGATTACCTGTTCCCCATGCCAGTTCGTCTCTTGCCTATCATTTTACTTTCAGCCTCGAACAGAAAACTTTACTGTATTCCGGAGATACGCCTGTTCACCCCCCCCTGTTTGAGAAGGCCAAAGATATCGATTTCCTCATTCATGATTGCAGTGCTCCTTCCCGATTTTTTAAAAGATTCCCTTCATTAAAAACAATGCACACAAATTCATTGGAATTGGGAAAGCATGCACTGCAGGCTGGTGTCGGATGCTTGATTCCCTGCCATTTTTTCGGAGAAATCGATTACTCTATGTCGGAGATCGAACAAGAGATAAGAGAGAACTACAAAGGAGATTTGATTCTCCCTTCGGATTTCATGAGAATTGTGCTATGAGCCTGGATTATTCACGTGCCGGATTCTGTCTTTTTGTTTTGACTTAGTTGGATTGAACCTCGGCGTTTTCCGGAAATGATTCAGGTAAAGATAACTTGCGAATCGAGGAGGATTGATATGAAAGCCCTTTCCGTCGTGCTGCTCGTTGCGTTATTCTTCGGAACCATGTCCTGTGTTTCCGAAAAGAAAACCGATGTGGCCGATCTTGTCTTGCTTAATGGCAAGATTTGGACCGTGAATCCCGCCCAGCCCTGGGCTCAAGCTTTGGCTGTTAGAGGAAACAGAATTCTGAGTGTAGGTACATCTGATGAAATCAAGAAAATGGTTGGTGACCTCACTGAAACCATAGACTTGAATGGCGCCTTTGTCCTTCCCGGGTTGATCGATTCCCATACGCATTTTTTGGATGGAGCGCTTGCTCTTTCAAGCGTTCAACTGAAGGACGTGCAGAGTAGAGAGGCCTTTATCGGGAGAATTAAAGAAAAGGCAGAGGAGCTGGGAAAGGGAGGATGGGTTCTTGACGGGAGTTGGGACCAGCAGAAGTTCGACTCGCCCGAAATGCCGCGAAAAGAATGGATAGACGAGCTGACCCGGGAGAACCCCGTCTTTATTAACCGGTATGACGGCCACATGGCGCTCGCCAACAGTCTTGCTCTCAAAATGGCCGGTATCACGAGAGAGACCGTCTCTCCCTCAGGAGGAGAGATTCTCAAGGATCCGCAAACGGGCGAACCAACGGGAATCCTGAAGGATGCCGCCATGGATCTTGTGGCAAATAAGATCCCCGATATAGGTCTTCAAGAAAAGAAAAATGCGATCCAAAGGGCTTTGCAGCGTGCGGCCGGCTTTGGATTGACCTCCATACATGAGATGGCTTATCCGACTCAAACAGGAGATTATCACAATCTGGAGATCTACCGGCAGTTGTTGGAAGAAAATGAATTGACGGCAAGGTTCAATGTGTACATCGCCATAAAAGACGGAAACCGCATTGACGAGCTAAAATTCGAGATCCCCTCCGAAAACGATAAACTGAAAATCGGGGGGTTGAAGGGATTTGCAGACGGGTCGTTGGGATCGTTCACCGCCCTGTTTTTTGAACCGTATACCGATGATCCGACAAAGAGCGGTATTCTTGCCGCAGATATGTTTCCTGACGGAATCATGGAAGAGCGGATAAAAGCGGCCGATGAGTCCGGGCTTCAGGTCGCCATTCATGCTATAGGAGATAAAGCCATTCATGACATTGTTGATATCATGGAACGTGTTATCAACGAAGATGGTGAAAGGGATCGGCGTTGGCGGATCGAACATGCCCAGCATATGGCCTCCGGGGACTTTGAACGTTTTGCAAAACTGGGAATTGTAGCTTCGGTGCAGCCGTACCATGCAATCGATGACGGGAGATGGGCCGAGAAAAAAATTGGCCACGAGAGAGCCCGAAGTACTTACGCCTTTAAATCTTTCTTGGATAACAATGTTCTGTTGGCCTGCGGGTCCGACTGGACCGTAGCGCCGCTGAATCCGATAACAGGAATATATGCCGCTGTTACCCGCCGGACGCTCGATGGAAAAAATCCTGACGGTTGGTTCCCAGAACAAAAAATATCTTTGGAAGAGGCCATTAAGGGATACACCATTAACGCGGCCTTTGCTGAATTCGCAGAAAATGAAAAGGGGTCTCTTGAGTCGGGGAAGTTTGCGGATATCGTTGTCCTCAATCAAAATCTCTTCGAAATTCCGCCCGAAGACATAATCGACACAGAGGTCAAAATAACTCTCTTTGACGGAAAGGTCATTTACAAAAAATAGATGCTTATTCTTTATTTTGCTGTTTTGCTGGCTGCCTTTGCCCTGTTGTTCAAATGCGCTGATTTTTTTGTCGACGGAGCCTCAGAAATCGCACTTATATTGAACATTCCCAAGCTGATAATCGGTATCTTTCTCGTAGGTCTGGCGACCACTGCTCCTGAATTCGGAGTGTCTGTATTCGCCTCTTTCCTGGGAAAACCGGAGATTGCACTCGGGAATGCGATCGGATCCGTTATCTGCGATGATGGGATTGCACTCGCCCTGGCTGCTGTCCTTGCCCCCGCTGCCATCATGGTGAACTGCCGCATGCTCAAGATCGTAGGTGTTTTTCTATTGTTCATTGATTTTTTTGCCTATTTGTTGGCTCGGAACGGGACATTGGGTCGTATCGAGGGCGCCTCCCTGCTCGGTTTGCTCGTCGTTTATTTCTTCCTGATTTTCAAGAATCCCGATTTTGGACTCAAGACGGATGCTGAAGGCGATATCCCATCGCATCACAAACGCAGGAATGCATTCCGTTCCCAAAAATCACAGTTGAGGCGGCCCGTCACGCTCTTTCTTTTTGGATTGATTGGCGTTGTCTTGACTTCCAGGGGCATTGTTTGGGCCGCCGAGAGAATCGCTCTTTACTTTTCTGTTTCCGATATAGTCATCGGAGCGACGGTGGTTGCCATAGGGACATCCCTTCCCGAAATCAGCACGTGCATTACAGCCGCTTTAAAGGGAGAGGGAGAAATTGCCGTAGGCAATATTATCGGTGCCGACGTGCTCAATGTGCTCTGGATCATTGGCGTTTCGTCCATCGTCCGTCCGATCAACGTGGATCTGGACATCATCAATTTCGCCTTTCCTTTTATGATTCTCGTCGTTACGGTCATGCTTGTGGGCATGCGTATAGGTTGCCGTCTGGGGAAAATCACAGGAGTGCTGCTCTTCCTGCTCTACATCCTTTATCTTTTCCTAACCCTCAGCTTTTTTGCTTGAACATGGCTGCCTTTGGTTTCCTCAGGATTTGATCGAGGTTTGAGTCATGGGTGATGTGTCCGTGCAGCCGAGGCGAAAAGATATGGAGGGAATGATTGCCGTTCAACCTCTGTTTTCATAGAAAAGAACACGGGAAATTTTGAGATAAAAGGATATTAAACCGTATTTTCCCTTGATTCTTCGAATGGTGTTGACTTAAGCTTTTTATCTGATATATTTATGTGTCCTTTCAGATATTGGAGGAGCAAATGAATATCGGTGTGATCAACGAAAGTTCGAAGATCGAAAATCGGACTGGATTGACTCCGAGCTCTGTGTCCATTCTTGTCGATCAAGGACATGGGATCTACATTCAAGCCGGAGCAGGATTGAAAGCCGGCTACACGAACGAAGAATACGCCTCGCTTGGAGGCAATATCGTCTTCACGAAGGAAGAGGTCTTCGGCCGCTCGGATTTGGTGCTCAACATATCCCCGTTGAATGAGGAGGAATGCGGGCTTATCAAGGAAGGCCAGATTTTATTCGGTTTTCATCATCTCGCTGTAGCCAAAAAATGTAACGTCGAGACACTCCTTAAGAAAAAAGTGACGATGATCGGCTACGAAATTGTTCAGGATGAGGACGAAAGCCTTCCTTTTCTGGAATGCCTGAGCGAGATTGCCGGGCAGATGTGTTTGGTCATTTCCGGACATTATTTGCAGACGAATCTCGGGGGGAGGGGAGTGGTTATCGGTGGAGTCGTGAGCGTCCCTCCTGCCACAGCCGTCATCATCGGGAGCAGAGTTTTAGCTAGGAGCGCCATTAGGGCTATGCTCGGTGCAGGCGCACATACGATCTCTCTGAGCAGCAATATGGAGAGGATGAGGGCTATCGAAGAAATGACATCAGGTAGAGTGATCACTCTTATGTCCAGCAAATACAATATTGAGAGGATGGTCAAGATAGCTGACATTTTGATAGGAGCGGTTTTGCGCCCGGGAGAGAGGGCGCCCGTCATGATCACAAGACAGATGGTAAAGAGCATGAGAAAAGGATCTGTCCTCATCGATCTGGCCATTGACCAGGGTGGCTGCAGCGAAACGAGTCGTTTGACGACATTGGAACAGCCTACCTATACGGACGAAGGGGTCATTCATTATTGTGTTCCGAACATTACTTCGACGGTCAGCCGCACATCTTCAAAGGTCTTGTCCAACCTGGTTGCGTCCTATCTACTTCATATCGGAGATAATGGAGTGGATCAAGCCCTCAAAGAAGATATTGCTTTGACAAGGGGAACGTATATCTATCATGGAGATCTCGTCAGGCAAAGTACTGCAGAAAGGTTCGACATGAAATATAAAAATATTTTTGAATTTGATAAGTGAAACCAATGGATGAGTTATTAAAGGAGTTCGGTTCAGATCAAAAAGAGTTGATCCATATTCTGCACAGGACACATGCCGAATATGGTTACATTCCACCTCAAACCATAATGCAGATATCCAAACATCTGAAAATTTCGGAAAGCGAGATTTATGGTGTCCTCACCTTCTACAAGGCTTTCAGTCTTGAACCTCGTGGAGAGCATATCGTCACTGTTTGTTTGGGAACGGCTTGCCATGTGAGAGGAGGTCCCCAGATCGTCGAAGAGCTGGAACGCAAACTGGACGTGGACGCAGGGCAGACCACTCCGGATAAAAAATTTACTCTGGAGACCGTGAATTGTCTCGGTTGTTGTGCCATTGGGCCGGTGGTCGTGGTGGACGGCAAGTATTATTCCCAGATTACGGTGAAAAAAATCGATTCTATCCTCAAAGAATATAAAGAGTCGTCATGATGGACAAGATAAGCAATCCTGAACAGCTAAACGAATGGAAAGAGACTATCCTTTCCCATCGCCCTGATTATAAAAAAATTATAGTCGTTTCCTCCGGGACGTGCGGGCAGGCGAGCGGGGCACTTCAGATCATCGATGCGCTTAACAGCGAACTGGATAAGCAAAACCTGAGGGATTCCATAGGTCTGGAAATCACGGGTTGTCATGGCTTCTGCGAAATGGAAC
>JAFGNQ010000283.1 GCA_016926925.1 Candidatus Aminicenantota bacterium | reverse complement strand
TTGTCAGCTCTTTTTTGATAAAAGAAGTCGAAACAAACCTGGCAAAAAAATTGAAACTTCCCCATAAACTTATCGGGGAAATCATGAAATTCTTATCCGAAGAGGCTGAAACAATTGAAATGGGCGATATCCCTCGAAATGTGTGCAAAGATCCTGCTGACGCAAGAGTGTTGGCCTTGGTTCAGGAATCAGAGGCTGCCTATCTTATCACCGGGGATAAAGAATTGCTCGCCTTGAAAAAAATCGGCGCTTCGAAGATTTTATCCCCCCGGCAATTCTGGGAAACAGTTAAAAAGCTAAACGAAACGTAAGCAATAACTCGCATTCGTCCTCACTGCCTTTAACATTTCCGCAATTCCTTAAAGAAAAATAGTGTTCTTCCTTCCTCTTTTGCGCCTGTACTTCTTCTTGATTTCTTCAACTTTATGCAGTGTGTAATCGGTTATCGAGTGCGGCGGTTTCTTGTGATTTTATCGCACCGATCAAATTTTCTAAAGTAAACATCCGCTGCGATATGAAGTTCAGAAAGGGCCTCTTTTCTTGTCTCAATCCGAAACCGATCGAGTCAAAATAGCCTCGAATCTGTCGAGCAACTATTTCAACTTCAGATCGATGTTGTCCTGGGCCCAGTGAGGATCCCACCATTCCAAGGGGTTGACGAAAACGCCCTGGACGATCATGGCAAAATGGAGATGGTCGCCTCCGGCCATGCCGGTGGAGCCTGACCTGCCGATATCATCCCCCTTCTCGACGGTCATGCCGGCTTCCACATCGATCAGGCTGAGATGGGCATACATGCTGAACAGGCCACACCCGTGGTCCAGGATGACCGTATTTCCGTAAATCCCGATCGGGCCCACAAACACGACCCTTCCGCGGTTGGCTGCCGGAACAGGGCTCTGCATCAAGGAAGCCAGGTCGACCCCCAAATGGGCCTGACGGTCGATTTCCCTGCCTCGATAAAAATAGGTTCTTTCATCTCCGAAGGTTGCCGTGGTCTTGCCCGGCATTCGTAGGAACGCGCCCGACCAGAGCGGCTGCGGCGCCGTATCCATGCAGAGCTCTCGAATCCGGTCAGTGTCTTCCTTGCGCTGCTCCCTGTTTACCTGGATGAAGACCTCCAGGTCCGTACCCTCGAGAGCTTGATCATTGTCCCTGAAATAGGGAATCACTTGAGCCAGGAACCTGTCGGTGATTTCGATTCTATCCCGGTGGAATGGACGGGCCCGGATATGGGGGCTGAAGCTGAGATGAGCACGATTCCCGGCGGCATCCTCCGCCGCCAAACGCATGGTCGTACCGGTTGGAGCGCGGTGCGGCAGCGTATAGAAAACGGCATGCCGGGATTCCGTAACCGGATACCCTTTAAAAAAGACGCCTTCGACCTCCAGTCCGACGAGGGGAGTTTCCTCATTCGACGCCACCATGATCAATCCCGAACCGCCCTGATTGATGTAATGCGGCCCGCCCATGACCGCTGGACGGGGAGGCCGGGTATCGATGGACATAGTCCTTTCCAGGACGGTTCTGTTGCCGCCGTTCCAGGAATGGTCCCGGGCCGTGATCCGGAGAAGGACTTCGCCTTCCTCCAGACCTGAAGGAAGCGGCCGCATAGAAAGCCGTTTCTCGACGGAACCGGTTTTCCCGGGATATTTTTCTTGAAAAAGCGAAAATTCTTTCTGAGCCTGGATAGCTTCGACGCGGACCTCGGCCAGCCCGCTCTTGCCGTCTTCCGCACGAAATCCCAGCTCGGGTTCGATATACCGTGTTTCCTTGAGCAGACTGACCTCCGGCTTTCCGGATTCGAATTTGACCAGCCAAAGCCATGCCACTGCCGCGGCTGCTAGAGGAAGAACGAAAAGGATTACCTTTTTCAGAGGGATTCCTTTTCGGGACTCCCGGGTTCGATAGGAACTTCTAAGGTTTCTCATAAGGCCATAATATCCCAGAAATCATCCCAAGATTCAACCCCATCAAACCGATGCTTTCAAACCATGCAGCATCGACTTCGATCGGTTTGAGAGCGAGGTTGCACCGAGCGGCGTCATAATCGCATCGTATTCAAGGAAGGCAGAGATCAAAACCGCTTGAAGTGAAGTTTCAACAAAGACATCGAATCATTACAATTGAACATTCCTTTTTGGACACGGCAGGAAATGCTCATATAAATGAGCTTCGAAGCTGTGGCCGTCATCCTTCCTTTTCAAGAAGCCATTGCCAAAGAGGTACCAGCCGAATGGCCTCTCCTCTGAATTTTTCGACCCCGCTTCTCTCCGAAGTTATAACAAGAAAATCAGAGCATCTGAGCTCTTTGCCCGCTTTCAAGAGGGATTTGAACTCCCTGTCTCTAGCATCGTAGTCCTCCAGGTTCAAGCATACCTGGATCAGTTCAACGACCTCCAGCCCTTTTTTCAGCACAAAATCGACTTCCCGGCCGGAATAATCCTGCCAGTAATAGATCTCGAGATCGGGCTCGCGACCTTTCCGTCTTAAAAGATCCACGGCGACAATGTTCTCATAGAAGCGGCCTCTATCAGGAGAAAACCGTCCCGGCAAGCTGTGAACCAGACCCGTGTCGATCGCGTAAACCTTGCGGGGAGCGGTGCTCTTTTCCTTAATTTTAAAGGAAAATTTCTCTATCTGAAAGATGAGATAACTTTCTTCCAAAAAGGAAAAATAATTCTGGACGGTATGAACGCTCTTGAATCCGAAAATATTTTTTAATTTGTTGGACGTCATCCTGCAGGAAAAATTGATGAGGAGATAATGGGACATCTCACGAAGGGCCTTTATGTACTTGACACGATGTCGCAGCAGAATGTCGCGAGTAAGGATCGATGAATAAAG
>JAFGNQ010000282.1 GCA_016926925.1 Candidatus Aminicenantota bacterium | reverse complement strand
AGTGGGTTTACGAGCCTATGATCATCAACGGCCGCCCAAGAGGCGTTATCTTTACCGTCACCGTTAGATTTCAATTAAAATAAAGCGGTATGGATGCATTTCCGTTTCCGTAATGATCTCACATAGGAGGAAATTATGCCGCTAATAGAGATTCGGATTCTCGAAGGAAGGACTGAAGAACAGAAGGAGGCATTGATGACCGAGGTCACGAAAGCCGTCCATGAATCCATCAAGGCACCCTTGTCCACGATCCGTGTCTGGATCCACGAACTCGCTCCCGAGCATTACATGGTCGCCGGCCGGCTGAAAACCAAAACGTAAATCCGACAGAAGGTTCGCATCATGGCGCCTCATTTGGCGCATTCTCTACTTTGACCCGGGCATCATGGGCGAGGGTAAAATGCCCTTCGACGATGACCTGTTCTCCGTCTTTCACTCCATCGAGAACTTCTGCATATTCTTCATTTTCGAGTCCAACTTCTATGTAGCGCCACTTGGCCACCTCTCCTTCGACGACGAACAGCAATTTGCGGCCTGACCTTGTTAAAACGGCATCCTGAGGAACGAGCAATCTGTTCTTATGGATTTCGGCCGGAATTTCGACTTCTGCATGCATTCCGGGCTTGATCGCCTCATCAGGATTTTTCACATCGACTATAACCCGACATGTTTTGTCTTCTGGATCGACAAGAGGACTGATTGCGGCCACTCTCCCTCCGAACATCTTCCCGGGATATGCACTGAACTTTAAAACCACTTCCCGCCCGACTTTCATTTTCCCTATCTCACTCTCGAGAACTTGCGCATGAACACGGATTCGCTGCACATCCACCAAAGTGAAGAGCTCTCTTCCCACAACGATGTTTTCTCCCGGCGAGACTTTTATGCCTGTAACGATTCCGGAAAAAGGGGCTCGAATTTTTGTTTTTCCCAAATTCAACAAAGCTTTTTTAACGTTGATCTCTGCCTGTGTCAATCCCTTCATTGCCGCCATGACTTCATCTTTTCTCTCCCCCGATTCAATCAAGGCCCTTTCGTAAAGCTGAGACTGTTTTTCATATTCGTCTCTCGAGATCAGGCCCTTCTGGAAAAGCCGCCCGGCTTCCTGAAACCGTTTTTTTGCTCCATCCGCTTTTATTCGACCGGTTTTGCCGTCGTTTTTTTCCACTTCAGAATATTGTTGATCGAGGATGAGCTCGGAAAGCGTTTTTAAGCGGGTCGCTTCAGCGTTCTCATAGTCCAGACGGTACCGCTCGTCATCCAGTTCCAACAGCACATCCCCTTTTTTCACGTGCTGACTTTCGTGAAGATCGAGATGTTCGACTACCCCCTCCACCTCCGCCTTAATATCGATCTTTCTATCTGTGACGGCTTCACCCGGGGATCGCAGCTTGATAATGAGGTCTCCTCTAGCTGCAGGAGCGGTTTTCACCGGAATTCTCACCTCCTGCTTTTCCCCTGACCGAGCATCTGCACTCTTTTCTTCTTTGTTGTCCGGAAAGGCCCCTTTTTTAATGATCAAATAAAATACCAAAGCACCGACAATGACCACCGCTAAAAATATTGTCAGGATTTTCTTCGGAAATACCATCTCATCCTCTCATACATTTCTATTTCGAATAACATAGATTATGGGATAACGTCTATTCAGATAACGTGAGTTCGTCCCTATTTGTTTCATTGATTATCCAGCCGGACCTTTGTAAGGCCCAGACCATGTCCCCTGGAATACAAACCTGGAATCGATACAGCAAGGCGGCCTCGGATGTCGATCTCGCCGAAAAGCGCTTTGGCTGCGGCCGATTGCGCCTCCGCAGCATTGCGATAGGCGCAGAGATAAGCATCAATGCCGGGGAAAAGGCGGAGGAAATAAGGGCTGCCGAAGGAGACGACGACAACCGGTGTTGGACGAGCGGCGAGGTTATTTATAAGCCGTGCATGCTTCGGATCGAGCCCTGCGCTTCCTTTATGTCCACGGACTCTGGAAAACAGGCCGATGACAATCAGATCCGCTTCACAAGCGTTTTTTTGAGCCTCGTCCAGATATTCTTGTCCGGTCGAGGTCTCGGCATAGAATTCATAGACACCCAAAAGCCGTTTCTTCATTTCCATAACGAATGGCTCTCCGGCAAAATAATCGCCTGGATCGCTGCTCAGGGATAAGACCGCAATCTTCGTCTTCTTCTCGACAATGGGAAGGATGTTGTTCTCATTCTTGACCAGTGTCATCGAGCTGTCGAACGCTGAAGCCGCTTGTGCCAGATGAGCTTTCGTGGCGATTTTTTCACCAAGCAAATCCGGATCGACGAGTTTTTTTCTGTGTAAACCCAAACCGGCTTTGATGGCCAGTATCCGTCTCACCGAGTTATCAATCCTTTGTTCCGAGATATCACCCCGGCGCACGGCTTGCGTCAGCGCTTCAATCGCCTCTTTAGGCCGAGGAGAGAGGAGTATCATATCGGCGCCCGCCTTAACGGCTCTGATAGCTGCTTCTTCTGGTTCAAAGAGCACCGTCACTCCTCCCATATCCATAGCATCCGTGACAATCAGACCCTCGAATCCGAGCTCCTTCCGAAGGAATTCGGTCAGAATCCTGTGCGAGAGGCTTGCCGGGAGACGGGGCGTTGGATCGAGAGCAGGAAAAAGGAGATGAGCCACCATAATCGCTCCAACTCCCGACCTCACGGATTCCTTGAAGGGATAGAGCTCCACCCTATCCAGCCGTTCTCTATCAGCCGCTACTCTAAGAGGAAGAATATGAGAATCTTGACTGACGTCTCCATGTCCGGGAAAATGCTTGGCTGTGGCGATGAGCCCGTTTTCCTGGCATCCCTTGATAAAGGCCACAGCCAGTCGGCTCACTCGTTCCGGGTCTTCCCCGAAAGACCGGACATTGATGATGGGATTGTCCGGATTGTTGTTGACATCCGCTACGGGTGCATAGGTCATGTGTATCCCGATCGCTCTAGCTTCCAAAGCCGTTACTTTCCCCATTCCGTAGGCCACCTCCTCTGAATCCGTTGCACCGATGGACATGGCCGGAGGAAACAATGTGCCGCCGTCGATCTGGTTCCCCAATCCCCGCTCCAGATCCGAAGCAATCAAGAGAGGGATTTTGGCGGCTTTTTGCAGTGTGTTGGTCAAGAAGGCCGTCTCGTACAAATTCCCCCCAAAAAGACAGAAACCTCCCACTCCGTGTTCCGTCACGAGAGCCATCAACTTTTGAAGATTATCGCTGTCACGATTCACGAAAGCCCCTGAGTAACGGCAGGTCACCATCTGCCCTGCTTTCTCCGCGATGGTCATCTCCTCAAGTGTTTTGATCATCCATCCCGCTGCATCAGAATCATCTGCCAGCACGGGTTTGACGATGGGCTTTGGTGTGCAGGCAGCCAAGAGCAAAATGGAGAGCGACATCCCCATAGGGAATATCATTCTAAAATTCCGCATCATATATTCACTCCTCTTTCCCTTTAACCTCGAAAATCAAGCCCTGCCGAAATTCAGGAACAAAGACAACGGCTGTCTTCCCATCTCGCATCTATAAAAGCGCATCCTACATAATGATATATCGAATGATAAAAAGGGCTGAAAAAAAGTAGATGATCCAGTGTACCTGTCTGCCTTTTCCGGATACCAGCTTCAGCAGAGAAAAGGAGATGAATCCAAAAACAATCCCCTCCGTGATGCTGAATGTAAGCGGCATGAGAATGATGGTCAAAAACGAAGGAATGGCTTCCGTCAAATCATCCCACTTGATATAGACGACACCCCGCATCATCAAATATCCTACAATAATCAGCGGCGGCGCAATTACGGGCCGGAGCACCATCCCGTTGTAGGTATAGCTCCCGGAAATCATCTCCGCCAGCGGACTGAAGAAGAGAGCGATCATGAACAGGAAGGAGGTGAAGACATTGGCCAGGCCTGTCCGCGCGCCTTGTGATATCCCCGAAGCGCTTTCTATGTAACTGGTCACGGTCGACGTCCCCAAAAGCGCACCGCTGATAGTGCCGACAGCATCCGAAAACATGGCTTTGTCCGCCCGAGGAAGTTTCCCGTCCTTTAAAAAACCGACAGGACCACTGACACCGATGAGCGTTCCGATTGTGTCAAAGAGATCGAGGAAGAAAAATATGAAGATGACGGAGATCAAGCCCGTCTTCAATGCTCCCAGTATATCCAATTTAAGGAATGTCGGAAGCACACTCGGCGGAGCGGCAAGCATTCCATGATAGGCTACGACCTTCAAAGGAATACCTAACAGGGCTGTAGCCAAAATCCCGATCAAGATAGCACCACGAACCCTCATGGCCATCAATACTGCAGTGAGCCCGACTCCACATACGGTTAAGAGAACCGGCTTGCTGGTTAGGTCACCCAAAATGACCAGAATATCCGTCGTACCGGGCAGGGGTGGAGGAGCATTGACAACGAGTCCTCCGTATTGAAGCCCGATGAAGGCTATGAGAATGCCGATTCCCACGGCGATTGAGTGTTTAAGAGATTCGGGGACGGCGGCAACCAGGCTCTTCCACACCCCGGCTAAAGACAGGATCAAGAACAGACTTCCGGAAATGAAAACCGCTCCTAAGGCTACCTGCCAAGAATAGCCCATAATACCGCAGACGATAACGGAGAAAAACACATTGTGTCCCATACCGGGAGCCAGAGCTATGGGGTATTTTGCCAGAATCCCCATCAGGAGGGTTGCGATCGCGCTGGAGACACAGGTCGCGAACATGACCGCCCCTTTATCCATGCCGGTTGTCGACAGGATCGCCGGTTGGACAAAGATGATATAGGACATGGTCATGAAGGTTGTGGCCCCTCCCAGCAATTCCGCACGAACCGAGGTCTTGTTTTCCTCGAGCTTGAAATGCCGGTTCAGCCAGCTTTTCATCATTTTATGCCCTATTCTTGGTACTGAATTATTGTGTGGATATCAATCTCAGGATGGTGTTTTTTTATGAAATCGACACCGTTTAAAAAAAGCAGCTCGATAACGGCAGCAAATCCTACGACCTTTCCTCCTGTTTTTTTCACAAGATCAATGGCACTGACCGAACTGGAGCCCGTCGCTATCAGGTCATCGATGATGACAACACGCTGGTCTTTTTTCACGCTGTCGCAGTGCATCTCAAAATACTCGACGGCATACTCGTTCGGTGCTTTGACACAGAATGTCTCACGAGGCAGTTTTCCTTTTTTACGTATGACGGCCACACCCAGGTTCAACCGATGAGCTACCGGAGCAGCGAACAGAAATCCTCTCGCTTCGATACCGGCCACAATTTGGGGATTTTTCGCCTGCGCCCAGCCGACAAGCGTCTCGATCACAAAGTTGAATGATTCCGCATTCTCGATGAGGGGAGTGATATCTTTGAAGCCGATTCCAGATTTCGGGAAATCTTTGACCTCAACCACAATATCCTTGAGTCGGTCGAGCATGCTTAACTCCTTTCTTCAATCAGTTGATTTTGTATAAACGGTCCGCGTGGGAAACGGTATGCTGATATTCGCTTCATTAAGCGCTCTGTAGACGACATCCGTTACGGCGAGCTGAGTCGCATAAGCATCCGAGTAGTTTTCAATCCAAACTCTGGCCACAAAGTCCAAAGAAAAATCCGACATCTTCAAGAATTGAACGACCGGTTCCGGAACTTCCTGCACCTTATCGACCTTCTTGATGGCCTCCAAGACAACCTGCCTCACTTTTTCCGGTTCGGATCCGTACTCAACGCCGAAGTTCACATTCACTCTGATAGAGACATCGGGGACAGTGAAATTCTTGACTCTGGCATTGGCGAGCTGGCCGTTGGGAATGTAGATGAGTTCATTGTCATAAGTCCTCAATTTCGTGCTTCGCAGACCTATATCCAGTATCTCTCCTGTTTCTCCAGACTCCAATTGAACTTTATCTCCCACTTTGAACGTCTTGTCCAGGACCAACTGAATGCCGCCCATGATATTGGCCAGGCTGTCTCGGACGGCAAAACCGATGGCAATGCCTGCAATCCCGGCTGTTGCCAGCAGGGGGCTGATATCGATATTCCAGCTGTCAAAAATGAAAATTACGGCCAAAATGATGACAACAGCCTTCAAAATCTTCTCCAACAGCGGAATCAATCTGTCGTCGGCTGAGGATGCGGTCTTTTCCGCCCAGTCTTCGATCCAGTGTTTCGAAATATTGTGAATGATACGGAACAGCGCAATCGTGATCATGATTATCAACAACGTGTTGGCTAAACTAAGGTACAAATCCGTCTGAACCGGGAGGGATTGCATGCCGATCTTTATTCCCAAAACCAGAATCAGGAAGAAGACAATAGAGGAAATGCTTTTGATGATAAGGTCGTCGATTTTGGTCTTCGTCTTTTTCGCCAGAGGCTTCAAAACACCTTTCACGATAAATTTCGCCAGCAAAGCGACAACGATAGAGGCAGCGGTTATCAGCAAAAATCTCAGATAGGCATTCCCTATGATGCTTTCATAAAAGCCGGACAGATTGCGCATTCTTCAACTCCCTTATCCTTGATGCGGTTCCTTCACTTTATACCTAAAGTTGTCTATAAATTCAATGGATGTATCATCCAGGGCTCTTTGGTATCATATTATGAACAGAAATCCGGCAGTACCGGCTAAAATAGGGGCAGGTCAATCCCGATTCTTCTTCTTTCATCGTTCAGTACTCGGATGGTGACGCGAATGGATTCATAGGAAAAAGTCATTTTTTCCGCCCATTCCACGATAACGATTCCTTGCCCCAGGTAGTCCTCCCATCCCAAATCGAGGAGTTCCTCCTCGGAGGTCAGACGGTATAGGTCCATATGATAGATAGGGTATTTAGCCTGATAGACATTCATCAATGTGTAGGAAGGGCTGCAGACTTGGGTGACATCACGGATACCCAAGGCGGAGGCAATCCCTTTGGCAAACACAGTTTTCCCTGCTCCGAGCGCTCCAAAAAGAAGAACCGCTTCGTCCCCTTGAAAACCGGCCGCAAGTTGCTCGGCAATCCGAATTGTCTCTTCTTCCGATCCGCTGTTGAAAATTCTTGTTTTCGAGGGATGTTGTTGTTTTTTCATAGTCTCCGGTCGCTGTATTTTCAGGCGTTCAATTTCTTGATAGCAGCAGGAAAAAACCCAATAAGATTCGAAGCTGTAAGAGGCTTTTCGCCGAGCTTCAGTACACCCAGGTCACCGCTCAAACCATGGATGTATACAGCAGCCAGGACTGCCAACAGAGGATTTTTTTCCTGGATGAGCATAGACGCTATCATACCGCTGAGCACATCGCCCGAACCAGCCGTGGCCATCCCGGGATTTCCAGTAGGATTGATGTACACTCTTCCATCAGGTATTGCGATGAGTGTCCGATAGCTCTTGAGTACAACTATGACTCCAAATTCCTTTGCATACTGAGGGACAAGATCCAGTTTTCGGTCCAGGACCTCCTTTGTAGAAAGTCCTAAGAGACGTGCGAATTCACCGGGATGAGGCGTTATGACAGCCGTCTTTTTCAGCTTTTTCAGTAAATCCGGCTTTTCAGCCAGTATGTTGAGTGCATCGGCATCCAGTACGATGGGAACCTTTATTCTCGGCAGGAGGGTGCAGACAAAATCGGCCGTGGATTCATTCGTCGAGATCCCCGGTCCCATCATGAGTGCATCCTTGCCTTCAAGGAGCTCGAGCGCCCTGGGCAACGCTGCAGCTGAGAATGTTCCTTCGAGTGTTTCAGCCAAGGGTTCGGTCATCAATTCGACCATTCCCCTGGCTACGATCGGCAGGCAGCTCTGCGGTGTGCCAACGGTCACCAAGCCTGCCCCCATCTTTAAGGCTGCTTTTCCTGCCATTATTGAGGCTCCGGTTTTTCCCGTAGAACCGGACAAGATGAACAGATGCCCGTAGCTTCCCTTATGCCCGTTCCTCTTTCGAGGTTTGAAATAGACCTTGATATCCTCTTTCTCAACGAGCTCGAGTTTCAAGCCGGAATCCGATAACAGCGCGGGAGGCAGGCCGATATCCGCGATCACGAGTTCACCGATGCACTCTTCCGCCGGGGTGAAAATATGGGCGATTTTGGGAGCCGCCATACATACGGTTAAATCCGCTCTGACACAGGGTCCGATGATCTGGTGCGAATCCGAAGACAAACCGGAAGGGATATCCACCGCGACTATAAAGGCCTTGCTTTTATTAATATCCTCGATGGCGGATGCGTAATGTCCCCGGGCGGGTTTGGCAAGACCCGTACCGAAAATAGCATCGACAACTAATGTTGACTGCTTGAGCTTTTTTTTATGCAGGGCCCAACTCTTCTCGGTAGGAGCTTCTGAGACGGCAATTCCCATACGGCCGACGATCGCCGCATTCAGAGCGGCATCTCCTCTTAATTCTTTTTTTTCGGACAGCAGGATGACCCTAGGGCAGGCACCTCGGTTGTGCAGGTGGCGCGCAACCACAAAACCATCTCCGCCGTTATTGCCCTTTCCGGCTACAATGAGAATTTTTTCCTTTTCCACATCAGGGAATCTTTTCATTATCTCTAGAAATATCTGACGGCCTGCATTTTCCATCAGAATCGGGCCGATAATTCCGATATCTTCGATTGCTTTCCGGTCGATTTCCCGCATCTGTTGTGATGTAAGAACTTTCATGATATCTCCTTGGGCGGATTATTCTGTCCTGTTCCTTTTTATATGAGGCTCAGCGCAATAAAGAGAGCCTGATAGAAGTTCATGAATCAGTAGGGATGGCTGCTCATTATTGCGATAATCCTCGTTTGAATTCTATCACAAAATTATTGAGAAATGGAATCAGGGTTATCGGATAAAGCCCGATTTATAGGGGTATTTCATAGGGTTGCTTATGGCTCTGTTTTATTGATTTCAAGGCTGTTTTGTGTTACTTAAGGGGAGAACAAGGAAAGGAGGTTTCATATGAGCATAAAAGTCGGAATAAATGGATTCGGTCGGATTGGAAGAAACGTATTCCGCGCTTCCTATAAAGACTCCGATATCGAAATCGCAGCCGTCAACGACATCACGGATTCTAAAACGCTGGCCCATCTCCTGAAATACGATTCCGTTCTTGGAATTCTGGATGCGGAAGTAACGGCTGAAGACCACGCCATCATAGTCAATGGTAAAAAAATCCATGTCCTCTCAGAGAAAGACCCGGCAAGCCTTCCCTGGAAAGATTTTGGAATATCCGTCGTCATTGAGTCGACAGGCTTGTTCCGTAAGAGAGGAGACGCCTTGAAGCACATCGAAAACGGAGGCGTCGAAAAAGTTCTCATTTCAGCACCCGCCGTAGAACCCGATACAACCCTGGTTTTAGGTGTCAACGAGGATGTCTACGAACCTTCCAGGCATCATATCATTTCCAATGCTTCCTGTACGACAAACTGCCTGGCTCCACCAGCAAAGGTGCTCCAAGACAATTTCGGCATCGAAAAGGCCTTCATGACCACCATACATGCCTACACCAATGATCAGAAAATACTGGACCTCCCACACAAGGATTTGAGGAGAGCCAGAGCTGCCGCCGTTTCGCAGATCCCCACGACTACGGGTGCGGCCAAAGCAGTCGGCATCGTCATACCGGAACTCAAAGGCAAGATCGACGGAATCGCCATCAGGATTCCGACGCCCAATGTATCCCTGGTTGATCTGGTTGCCCTCATGAAGAGAGATGTTACGGCGGAAGAGGTTAACAACGCCTTTAAAGAAGCGTCCGGCGGAAAAATGAAAGGAATCCTCCAATTCACCGAGGAAGAGCTCGTCTCCGTGGATTACATGTCCAACCCACATTCCTCGATCATCGACGGCCCTTTTACTAAGGTGACCGACGGCAACCTCGTAAAAGTCCTCGCCTGGTACGACAACGAATGGGGCTATTCCTGCCGTCTCAAAGATCTCGTCAAATTCGTTATTCGTTAAATCCATGATTATCTGCAATGATTTGGAGGTCAAGGGTAAGATCGTCTTCCTGCGGGTCGATTTCAATGTCCCTCTGGATGATGCCGTGCAAATTCGCGACGATACCAGAATCAAAGCCGCTCTCCCCACTCTAGAATACCTTCTGGAACACAGCGCCAAAGTGATCGTTGCCTCGCACCTTGGGCGGCCTAAAGGCAAGGCGAATCTGAAGTTCAGCCTGAATCCCGTAGCGGAAAGGCTATCCGGTCTCATAGGAAAAAAAGTCATTTTAGCCCCGGACGTTATCGGCGAAAAAGTCGATGAGCTCAAGCAGAATCTCAAAGAGGGAGATGTCCTCCTGTTGGAAAACCTCAGGTTCCATCCCGGCGAGGAAGCCAATGACGCTGAGTTCGCCCAAGAACTTGCCAAAAACATTGACTGCTATGTGAACGATGCCTTCGGAGCCTGCCATAGAGCACACGCCTCGGTCGTTGGAATTCCCGTTTACGTAGAAAAATCCGCGGCCGGTTTTCTCCTTATCAAAGAGCTCGAATATTTGAACAAAATCATCCACTCGCCGGTCAGCCCCTATGTTGCCATCCTGGGAGGAGCGAAGGTATCCGATAAGATTCCGATCATCCGGAATCTTTTGAACAAAGCTGACCACATCCTGATCGGCGGCGCCATGGCCTACACCTTTTTCTCGGCACAAGGTTTGGGTGTGGGCCGGTCCCTCGTTGAAGAAGATAAAAAAGAGATGGCCATAGAGCTCCTCTTCAAAGCCAAGGAGAGGAATGTCGGATTCAGACTTCCGCTCGATCATGTCGTAGCCGCTGAAAGGGCTGCGGGTATCGAAACAAAGATCTTGGATTCTTTGCCCATCCCATCAGACTTAATGGCCCTGGATATCGGGCCCAACACAATCAAGAGCTATGCCCACATCATCTCCGAATCTATGACGATTTTATGGAATGGGCCTATGGGTGTTTTCGAGATCGATGAATTCGCCAACGGGACGATGAAAATCGCCCAAGCTGTTGCTGATTCAAAAGCCCTGTCCATTGTCGGAGGAGGAGACTCGGTAGCAGCCGTGTACAAAGCCGGTGTCAGCGACAAAATATCCCACATCTCGACAGGAGGCGGAGCCTCACTCGAATACATCGCCGATGAGACACTCCCCGGATTAGAAGCGTTAATGGAGAACTGACATGATCATCGACAATAAAAAACCTTTCATCGCCGGGAACTGGAAGATGTATATGACCATCCCGGAGGCCATCGAGCTTGTCAAGACCCTTGATAAGGCCAGAGAAGAGTTCCGCCAAGCCCAAATGGTCGTCATCCCCCCGTTTACGGCACTCAGCGAAATACGGAAAATCCTCGAAACCAGCCCTATTAAAACCGGCGCCCAAAACCTTT
>JAFGNQ010000035.1 GCA_016926925.1 Candidatus Aminicenantota bacterium | reverse complement strand
TGACGAATCCGGGAAAAAGATGCCTCAGAACGAAAAAAATAAGAAAGTCAGGGGAAAGATGTCAGCGGAAAGCGGTCCGGGCATGAAAATTTTAGGTATTGAAACCTCTTGCGACGAGACATCGGCGGCCGTCCTGACGGACGGCAGCCGGATCTTAAGCGGCATTGTCCTTTCTCAGGACGAAATCCATGCTCCCTATGGAGGCGTCGTGCCCGAACTGGCTTCACGCCGGCATATCCTTTCCATCGGTTATGTGGTCGAAGAAGCTCTGCGCAGAGCCAACCTCTCTCTGGATCAAATCGATGTCTTTGCCGTCACTCAGGGACCGGGTCTCATCGGCTCCCTGCTCGTTGGGCTGTCCTTCGCCAAAGGACTGGCTTATTATCGAAAAAAGCCCCTGATTCCCGTGGATCATCTCGAAGCGCACGTCCAGTCGGCCTTCATCGAGAATCCGGACATCCCTTTCCCGTCGCTGGCCCTGCTCGTTTCGGGAGGTCACACGACGTTGTTCTTTTTGAAAGAAAAGCGATCCTTTGAAATTCTCGGAAAAACAAGAGACGATGCGGCCGGCGAAGCTATGGACAAAATAGCCAAATTTCTCGGGCTGGGTTATCCCGGCGGTCCCGTCATCGACAGGTTGGCGGAAGGGGGAAACGCAAAACAATTTCCGTTTGCCGTACCCCGCATGCGGGATAAGAGCCTGGATTACAGCTTCAGCGGCCTGAAGACGGCTGCGTTGCGGCACATCAAAGTGCATCGGATAAACGGAAATCACGCCGGATTGCCGGATTTTCTCGCAAGCTTTCAGAGAGGCATTATCAAGGCGCTGCTGGCGAACCTGTCCCGGGCTTTGAGAGAATACAGACCGCAGTCATTGATTCTTTGCGGAGGGGTTGCGAGAAATAGAGCCCTGAGGCATGAATTCGAAAAATTAGCCGACAGATACAGGCTCCATGCGTATATTCCCGCTCCGGAATTGTGCACGGACAATGCCGTCATGGTGGCGGCCCTGGCTCTGGAAAAAATCAATTCCGGGGAAAGCCTGCGGCTGGATATGGACCTGAACGCCTATCCCCGAAGATCCTTCTGAAGACTTCTAATTCTCGAAGAGCCGGCTTTCACGAATTTGTCACACGGACCTCTCTGCGCATCAGTCTTTGACAGGGATGATCTTGAAATAGTAGGGATCTATGAGCATCGATTCAGAGGTAGCCTTTTTTAGGTTGAGGTTGATCTCATAGAGGTGCAGTCTTTTAAAGGGGTAGCCAATCGCCGGAGGAACCGTTATTTCCTCGATTTCGTTGGCGGTGTTTCCCTGAAAGAAAGGCAGGTCGAATAAGGATATCCGGGTTGTGTATGTCCCCTTCTCGGAGCCGAATCTGAGCCCTATCTTTTCTATTTCTCGTCTCGAGCTGAAGATGAATCTGTAATCGCCTTCGCGGTGGAGGAAGAATTCCGCTTTTTTCTCTTTGATGACAACGCCTTTTCCCATTGGAAAGAGGTAGAATCCCAGTGCTGTTTGCGGAGAATAGCGAAGGGTCCGGGTCGGGTAAAGGCTTGGCCTGGGATAGAGGCACCACAACACAAAGACAATGGCGATGACGGAAGCAGCAAAAACATGATGAAAATGTGCTTTGATTTCAAATTTTCTCTTGACCCGGGCGTAGAATCCCACAAATAACAAAATAGCCGCGATCCATGCATAGTTCGGAATGTAGCCCAGGTTGTTGACCTTGATAAAGGAAGGCAGGAAATTGGGGAGAAAAACGTGCATGTTGCTGAGATAGACGAAGAGATCCCCCGCCCTGTTCGTGAATTCGTTGGTCGTAGGTTGGTAGAGAAAATCGGGATGCATCAGAAGAAGAAATGCTATGCCGATGCCCAGGATGCTGAAGACCCTGAAGAGAAAGGAATAGATTTTTTTTTGGTTGTGGATAAGGAAGTATCCGATGGCGATGGCCCCGACCCAGGAGATCGGAGTCAAAATGCGGCCTTGAGGGCTGTACCCTTGGCGGTGAGTGAAAAAAGCGTAATTCAGGAGGTAAGGAATCGTCAAAAAAAGCAGGATCAGGAATTCTTTTTTAGATTTACGGAAGATTTCGACGAATCCCAAAATGGAGAAAAAATAAAGGGGGGAATAGAGGAGCAGGCCGTCTCTTTGGTCGAGAAAGTAATCCAGGAAACTCCAGATCCGCATCGATAAGGGCGCGCTGAACGCCGCGTCTTTGAAGGCGTGGAGTCTTTCCGGAGTCAGCACTCCTTCATAGACCGAAAAAGGGGAGAAAGACCCGTAAAGAGAATGGATGACCGAATAAAACAAAGTGAGAGAGAGCACGGGAAAAACGAGAAGATAAATAACTTTCAATCGAGCCTTATGTGTCGTGAGGAGGAAATAGACGGCGACGCAGAGGAGAGGCCCGAATAAGAGGTTGTACTTCAAACCGAACCAGCAGAATAGAGAGAGAAGAAAACCGCAAAACACATAGTGGAACGGTTTGAGGGATTGTTCGGACCGTACTTTTCTAAAGACGTAGACGGAAAACAGGGCAATGGGTATCTCGGAATAGAGGTGGGTGGCATAGAAGAGAACAGGCACGGAAAAAGAGTAGAGTAACCAGACGAGCAGAGCCGTTCCCTCTCTCTTCCAAATATCCCGGGCAAGAAGAAAAATCTGAACTCCTAACAAGGAGGCCCATAACGAGAGGCTTGCTTTCAAGATAAAGGTCAACAGGCTTCCTTTGAAAAACTGGCTCAACCAGTAGCAGGGGAGCACCAGCACGGAAATTCCCGGCAGGTTGACGGGATAGATATAATCCCGGCCTTTCTTTCCGGCGCGGGCATACATACCCAGTCTGAAACGCGGGTTTTTTTCTTTTTCATAGAAAGCGAAATAATCCTGCTGTTTGTAGTTGTTGGCCACATTGATGTCTTTGTCCTTGAGCAGGCTGTGCGCCGTGAGGAGGTAGTAGGGTTCATCCCCCGAGAATGTGATCCCCCGCGATACGAGGACAAAGGCACAGAGGTTGTAGATGCAGAAGGCGACGACAAACAGGATTATTATTTTTTTTCTGGTTGTGTACTGGTGTAATTGCGACAGAATCTTTTCCAGTCCGTGCCGCAGCTTTCCGTGACGAACCCACTGCGTCAGTTTGAGGTAGACAAAACAGAGAAAGACAGCGACGGCGAGAGCCCTCAAACGTATCAGAAAATCAGACCGTGTCCAATACCTTTGGAGAAGGAGCGGAGTGAGGAGGAAGGCCGCAAAGGGGAGGAAGTGGGCAAGATTTATCCGTAGCGCCGTGCGGCGGTCCATGGACAACATCCGTTCGTCAGCTCTCGCCAGAAGCAGCCAACCCGAGAACAGAAAGAGGAAGGAGCAAACAGTGGTCCCAGGAAGCAGCGATGAATACCGGAATGTATGATGAAGGGCGGTGAAAGAAAAGGCTTGGGCGAAGAGGGTCAGGTAGAAACCGAGACCAGCAGAAAGAAGAAAAAACCCTATCCAAACGAAAGGATTGTGCTGCTTTGGCATACACATGAGAGATAGTAAATTTGGCGCCGGTTGTCAAGGCGGCATGTCCGCAGGAATGGGTATTTTTGTTTTGCAGGGAGCAAAAATGTGGTATAAGTACCCATCGTAAGAGGTCCACATGCCGAAGAGAGAAAAAAAAGTCGTTGTCGTCATGCCCGCCTACAATGCCGAAAAAACGCTGAAAAGGACCCTGGACGATATCCCCATGGATTGGGTGGACGACATCTTGTTGACGGATGATTGCAGTCAGGACAACACGGTCGAGTTGGCCAAAAGCCTGGGCTTGAAGGTCTTTGTCCACGACAAAAACATGGGCTACGGTGCCAACCAGAAGACCTGCTATAAAGAAGCCTTGAAGCTCGGGGCGGACATCATGGTCATGATCCATCCCGACCACCAGTACGATCCCACCGTGGTCCCTCAACTCGTATCCCCCTTGATCGAAGGCACCTGCGATGCGGTCTTCGGATCGAGGATGCTGGGAGGGAGACCTCTTGAAGGGGGGATGCCGAAATGGAAGTACCTGGCCAACCTCTTTCTTACGGCTGTGGAAAATGCCGTTTTTTACATGTATTTGACGGAGTACCATTCCGGCCTGAGGGCCTACTCACGAAAGTTCCTGGAGACCGTTCAGTTTCATCTGAATTCCGATGGTTTCGTTTTTGATTCGGAGATCATCGCCCAGGGAGTGATCCATCAAATGAAGATCCGGGAGATCCCCATCCAGACGCGCTATTTTGAGGAAGCCTCTCAAATCGGTTTTGGAAAAAGCGTTGGGTACGGCCTTTCTATCCTTAAGACTTTGGTGAAATACAAACTTCACAGCAAAGGGATAAAGAAGTTCGCCATGTTCACTTGACAGGCTGTATCATCAGGCGGTAGGGATAAGCTGCTGCAGAAACGTCTGAATCGCTTTTAAGAGTCAAGCTCAAGTGATAGAGGTTCTTTTTTCCCAGCCTGTATGAAGACATAGAGGACAACCGGAGGTTCTTGATTTCCTCGGATGTCTTTCCCCTGAAGAGAATGGTATCGAAATATCTCAGCTCCACCTCATAAGCTCCCTTTGTGGAACCGAATTCCAGCAGGAGTTCTTTGATTTGCAGCCGGGAGGAAAAGTAGAAGCTGTAATCGCGATCGCTTTCGATCAACTCTAATGTTCCCGGCTCGATCATTCGGGCGGAGCGGCTGTAAGCGTAAAATGTAATTTTTTCACCTCCGGGATAGGAGATGTTCTGGGGGAGGGCTATTATCGTTCGCGGATAGAAGACAAACCAGACGAAGAAGAGGCTGAGACCGACGGAAGAGATAAGCAGACGGTGCCAAAATTTGTGAATGCAGTTATGAGGTTTGACGATCAGATAGACGGTCATGAATACAGCCAGGCCGGCGATCCATATCCAGTTGGGCGGCCAGTGGGGATCTTCAATTTTGATGAAAGACGGTAGGTACTCGGGCAGAGAGAAATGGAGATTGCTCAGCTTTTGGAAAAGGAGGCCGGCCCGCTCGACCTCTCCCACGGTGGTGGGCTGGTAAAGGGCCCGGTGATTGCAGAGAAGCAGGGGAACAAAGAGAAAACTGACGCAGGATGCCAGAGAGAAGAGAGAAGTAAAAATCCTTTTATCATTGTCTGCAAGGAATGAACCCACAAGAATTATAAGCCCCCATGATACGGCCATCAAGGGTCTGGCTTGGGGTGCATATCCGGTTCTCTGTGTCAGAAACGCCGAACTCAAGACATAGGGGCCGGTGAGGATGAAGAGGAGGACGAGCTCGCGCCATTTTTTCCTGAGCAGGACGATGATTCCCAGAAAGGAGAAAAAGTAGAGGGGGGAATAGAGCAGAATCCCGTCTCTCTGGTCCAGAAAATATCCGGCGAGCGTCTCCCACCTGAACCGGAAGGGGATCCCCTGAATGAGCTGCTTGAGGTAAGCCAGAGATTCTTGCGGAGCGACAGCCCCCCTCCAGGATACGGCTGACAGGGAAAGAGAGCCGTAGAGTCTGAACTGGAACAAGAAATAGACGGCCGTGATTCCGACAAAAGGACCGATAAAACAGAGCATATCCTTTTTCGTTCTCCGTTCTTTGATCAAAATCCAGATCGTATAAAGAAAGAGCGGAATCAGGATGAAAAGGTATTTTAAGGCATGAAACCAGATGAAGAGAGCCAGGAGGCTGCCGCAAAAAACCAGGGAGGCGCAGGAGCCTGCTCTTCGGAAGCGGACGAGACGAAAGACCGTCAAGGATAGAAGGGAGACGATGAGTTCCGGGTAGACATGGATGGCATAAAAGAATACCGGGGAGGTAAAGCCGTACACAGCCCATATTTGGAACGCCGTCCTTTCCTCTCTCCATGCCTGCTGTGCAAAGAGGAAAATTTGGAGTCCTAAGAGGGCGCCGAAAATGCTCATTCCGAAGCGAACCATGAGGGAAAGCCCCGTTCGTCCGAACAGCGAACCGAGAGCATAGAAAGGACCCATCAGAAGTGAGATGCCGGGGGAATGAAATGAATACTTCCCTTCGGTTCCTGGCGCTGTATGGCGCTGGATGTTTACCGGGGCCCTCATGAAGGTATCATAATCGCTGTTCGCATAGTTGTCGGAAAGATCGAAATCGCCGTCCTTGAGGAGACTATGGGTGATTAGAAGATAGTGGGGTTCATCTCCGGAAAAATTGCTCCCCGTAAACGTGAGCACAGCGGACCCGGCATTGTAGAAAAGCAGGGAGACGAAAAAAAGCAAGGCAAGTTTTGTCTTCTGGGGCCGCAGGGAAAAATTCCGCACGAACCTCCTGAAGGAATACCTTGCCTCTTTTGCTTGGGTACGGTTGGCGGAAAGCTTGAGATAGAGCACAGCGAATAAAAGGGCCAGCCCGAAGAGTCTGAGGCGGGAGAGGAGATCTTCGGAACTCAAATAGTGGAGGGTCGTCAAGGGGAGGAGCAGAAGCCACAACAGCGGAAGATAGCACATGAGATCGCGGGAAAGGGCTGCATCAAAAGAGAGGCCGAGGTTTTTGACCAGCGACTTCCCGGAAAAATACCAGAACGCGGACAAGGTGAATCCTAAGATAAGTGTGACCAATAACAGTGTAAACCAGGGGACTCGAAAGCTGTGATCCAGAAAGGAAAAATCTTTTGCCTGAACAGTGAAGAGCGTATACCAGGCCAAAAGGAAGGAGAATAGAAAAATTGGGAGGAGGAAGAAGACCTGGACTTTTTTCATCTCTGGGAACCGATCATGTGCCGTATTCTATTGTTCACAATCTCCTTTCTTTATCAAGAAATTTCATGAAATCCGCAGCTTATCCTACCTGCAATCTCCCCAAATTAGAGGCGAAGCTGCATGATGATGTCGGGCGTATGAAGCTTACGCCGGCAGCTTCCGGCTTTAAGAACGAGCCATAATCTGTTTGAGCTGCATAGTTGGGGTGGGGAGGTCTTCAGCGAAAATAGATGATGACTCGTTCCTGTCCTTTGCTCGATAATCTTTCATAACTGAAAAAATAGAACTTTCTATGATAATGCAGAAATACAGAATCCAGGTTAATATGAGGGAAGAATTGTGATATCATGATTCCGATGGAAATTTCCGTTGTCATCATCACTTATAACGAGGAGAGACGCCTCGAGGCCGCCCTCAAGAGTGTGACTGGAATTGCTTCGGAGATCATTGTGGTGGATCGCTACAGCACAGATGACACGGTTAAAATAGCAGAGAGGTTTACGGATCGTGTCTATAAGAGGGAATGGACCAACTTTGCCGATCAGAAGAATTTCGGGAACAGCCAAGCCGGCAATTCCTGGATTCTATCTTTGGATGCGGATGAGCGACTTTCTCCGGAACTCCAAGACGAGATCTTGCGGCTGAAGAGTGAAGAGCCCGACTGTGCCGCCTTTTCCATGCCGCGCCAATCTTTCTATTTGGGAAGATGGATTCGACACTCGGGCTGGTATCCCGATAGAAAGACCCGCTTGTTTCACAGGGACAAAGCACACTGGGCGGGACAATACGTCCATGAAGCCCTCGTTGTCGACGGTGAAATCAAAAAACTGAAAGGTGTTTTGCATCACTTCACCTATACAAACATTCACGATCATATCAAACGGATCAATACCTTTTCCGACCTCGGAGCTCAAAAGCTCTATGCACAGAAGCAAAAATGCCGGTGGTATCATCTGGCGCTGATGCCCTTTCTGCTTTTTATGAAATCCTATTTTTGGAGAGGGGGCATATGGGACGGGTTTGCCGGTTTCGTCATATCCGTCCTTCATGGCTATTCCATTTTTGTCCGCTACGCCAAGCTAAGGGAAATTTGGAAAAAAGGAGAAAAGATCGAACCTTTTCCGAGTTGAAGTGGCTCCGGATTTTCTTTCTCTTTTCAGCACCCAAGAGGATGCTGTGGACTACGGGAATCAACATGAAGCATTGTGGTTCCTACCGAAGGAGGACCGATAAATGGCCATAGACAGGATCGAGCTTTCGCTTTTAGAGCTTCCGTATGTGCACTTTTTTGAGACGAGTTTCGGGCGTATAGAGAAAAAAGAATTCATCCTTGTCAAGGTCTATGAAGACGGGGAATGCGGATTCGGTGAGGTGGTTGCCGAGCAATTGCCACTTTACAGCTATGAAACCAACTCCACAGCCTGGATTGTGCTTAAAGAAATCCTGATCCCTCGGGTCTTTGAAGAAGCCGTAACGGCTCCCCGGGATTTTTGTGCGGCTATCCGGAAATTCAAAGGACATCCCATGGCCAGGGCGGGTATGGAGCTGGCTCTGTGGGACCTCCAT
>JAFGNQ010000281.1 GCA_016926925.1 Candidatus Aminicenantota bacterium | reverse complement strand
TTTCATTCCCCAGGATGTTTCAGCTCGGCAGTCGGTTTTTGTGGAAAAGGCCCTCTCAGCCAGAGAAATCGGGTCGGGAAATGTGGATGTTTTGGCAACCCCAATGATGATTGCCTTAATGGAGGCGGCAGCCCTCGAGGCTGTTCAGTCTTATCTTCCCGAGGGATGGACAACAGTGGGTACAAAAGTCGAGGTGGATCACACGCGGGCAACGATGCTGGGAGATGATGTCACGGCCGAAGCCACTCTGATTAAAAGAGAGGGCCGCAAATTGGATTTCATCGTAGTGGCCCTTGACAGCAGGGGGCTTATAGGACAAGGCCATCACCAGAGGTTCATTGTCAATGTCGAGGAGTTCATGAGCAAAGTCATAGAATAGACCGGGGGCCTATCCGTTTCCAGGAAGATCTCAAATTCAAAGATAGAGGGGAGAGGGAGGCTTTGTCTGTGTTCGTCGAAGACCCCACCACCAACCACCACGCAGCCCATACGAACCATGACTCGCACTTCGGATTTCTGAGAGCCTACCTGTATTCCTGGAGGAAGGTATAGAAGTGGATTTCGTTGGCATCCAGGCCGTATTTATAGACATAGCGACTGGCAAGGCGCGATGCAAAGATGGCTTTCAGATAGGACAAGGGAACGCGTTCGAGGACGGCCTTAAAGCCTACTTGTCTGATCAGAATTTCCGGACAGCAGCATTCAATCACTCTTTGGAAAAGGGCGTCATTCTCGAACAAATTCGATGTGTATACGGCGTCTGTGATGGCATTGATTTTCTCGCTGATCAAGTCTGACAGGACAGAGCGGGGGATGCCTTTGTTTTGGTTCTCCCTCCAAATGATCTCGAACTCCAACCGGGCATTTTCCCTTATGAGATCGAGGATTTCTTCGACATATTTTTTTCGAAATGAGGGAATTCTATCGTCGTGAACACACATGAGTCCGGTGTATTCCTCATCATTCAAGGCTAGGCTTGCGAAAACTTCCATCGAGGACGAAGTGACTCCTCCCTTGTTTGCCGAAGCGTCTTTGTAGATGACCACTCCGTGTTCTTCGAGACGAAGACGCGCATCCTGAGTGAGAAAGAGGTTGGCGCCCTCTACGATGAACTTGAAGCGGGGAGCTCCTTTTTTATCGATGAGCACGGTCCAGTTGTTGATGTTGATCGAAGCCGGTCTTCCGCCGCAGGGGATAAACAGGTCGGCTTGAAATTTGGGATGGAAATGAAAAGTGTTCCTGAATTCGAGCCCGCTGATGACATTCTCCCCATCCGGCAAAACGACATTTTTATCCTCAATGGTCACCAAAAAGCCTTGCGGTGAAAGAAATTTTTTTTGGAAGTGCGCGACCATTTGCCGCTTTTCTGCAAGTCGTCTCAGTTCTGTACGGTCGATTCCTTTCGGGTCGAAGAGGACTCCCGATCCGTCGATGATCGCCAGCATTTTGTCCTTGGAAATGAGGATTTCGTTGCTTCCAAGGTCCCCATCCGGCCCTCCTGTCATGACTTTCGTGATCCTCTCTTCCTTCAAGCCTCGCTTGTTCAGAATCTCGAGAACATATTGATGAACGGAATTGGTGGTCATACCGTAAAGATCATGGGGAATTCCGCCTATGTGCACCGGCTTGCCCGTGGAGAAAGCTTTCCAGTAGGGATAATCCAATGCTTTGGCTCTTAAGGCGGCCCATTCCATCATCTCCGCAGTCCCTTCATCTGGACCGAGGAATAGGATGACTTCTTTTCCGTAAGTATCGATGATGGACTTGTCCGGAAGCAGAAGATCGAGAAGGCCGTTGATGTACTTTTTGAATGCAGCTTCCGGGCGGTCCTGGTAGCCCCAACGGAGCAGGATGGTCCCTTTGGAACCTCCTTCAGGGATGTCTTTGTTTTTTTTCTGCTGGGTCAAAGCCAGGTTGTAATTCTCATCGAAGATGAAATCGGAGTTGTTGAAGTAAGTCTGCAAGTTGTTTGAACGAACGATACGAATCCCTCCTCTGGCGATATCCCTGAACCGAATATGAAATCCACGGCATTCCACAGCGATGACATGAAAAATGCCGTAGGGCGCGTTAGGATAATCGACCGGGTTGAGGAATCGGGGATCGTACATGAAGGCGATGGAGGTTTTATCGTATTTGTAAAAGTTGGTCCTCAGTATCACATCGATAAAACTGCAAATCATAAGAAAAATATCACGGGTGATCTCGACGGTAATGTTTCGCGTGATATCTTCTTTCAATCTTTCCATCTCTTCCCGGATTTCATGACGCTTGACAAAGGGATTGAACTTTTTATCGAAAAGCCGGTAGGCTTTTTTCAGGTAGTTATGATTCTCCACCAGAGTTTCCCAGACCTTGGTTTCGTCGTAGGCTGTTTTGGCGAGCTGTGTTTTCAGGGTTCTCAATAACCCCAGAAGCTCCGGCGAATCACGAAGGTGATCTCTGAGTTTAAGGTACTCATCGTTGTACTCGCTCAAAAACTGATGAGCGAAGCTCCAGGCGGAAACTCCGAATACGGTCTCCTGGGCGCTCAGTTTTCCTTCTCTGAAGAGTTCCGAAAGCGGGCTCTCCGGAATCACATAAACCAAGCTGATGTCTTCGACCAGGTTTTGAATCAGTTTATCATCCCGGATTGCATCCAGGTAGAATGAGTAGACGGTTTTCCCGTTGGCGAACTGTTCGACGTATTTTCTGTTGGAGACGAGCCCGTGTGAATCGATCACATCCGAAACGTTGGAAAAGAAACGCGAGTTGGATTCACGGCTGACGGCAACCATGATGCGCACCTCTTTTGTGTCGCTTTTTTGCGAGACATCTATCAGGGGGGTCTCCCAGCCCATTGAGCTGTTGATGATATCCTGATATCTCTTGCGGGTCTCCGCGGTGGCCGTTTTGAGGAAAAGCCTGCATGAGATTTTATTGAGGTCCGCTTCTTCCGGGCAGATTGTTTCCGAGCAGAACTGGGTTTTGTAGACTTGATAGAGCCGGAGTTGTCTTCCCCCGAGGGCTTTTCCCGAGGTTCTGTAGCTTTGAAGTCTTGCATTGGGGTATTTTTTTTCGATATGACGCTCTATCTCCAGGGCTCGATTATGAAAGTCATCGACGAGATAAATGGCCTCATCCTTGAGCTCGGTCGCCAAGTCGATAGTAAGGCTTTTTTCCTTTTTCAGAGATGCAATGATGGCCGCGGATTTGACGGCCTCAATATGACGCGCGATCGTTTTGAGTGGAGTCGTTCCGAAATAATACTCATCCATTCCCAGAGCCGTGCAGAACCACTCGATGGCATCCCGGATGGTGCTCTGGACATAATGTCCGTGGCCGAGAATGATGGCTTCAATTTTTTTCAGTTGCTCCGTATCGAGAAATGAATTTTTTGCGATTTCTCTGAGACTTTTCATGTTGTTCCCTCGTTTTTTGCGTTCTTACGGCCCTTATTTTAGAAGATATGGACTGCAAAAACAAATGTGGCGCTAAAGATACGAACATTTCTTTAAAGAAATTGCTGAGATAGGTAAGTCGGGCAAGTCACAGCTCGCTTGAGAAAAGATGGAACTACGGAAGTCCATGCGAACAGACGAGAGAAAAAGCCCGCAAACTTCAGGAAGAGCGATCCGGAACTTCGATTTCCATTCTCTCCAGGAGCATTTCCGTTCCTTCGAGGTTTTTCAAGTCCGTTGAGCCGCAGTTGTCACAGACAAGGACGAAATCATCTTTGATCATGCTCGTTCCGCAGGCCAGGCACTGGACTTTGTAGGGAATTTCTTGGATGTCCAGCTCGGCTTCTTCGGCAAAGGTGCCTTTCTTGTACATGTCGAAGGCTGTCTTCAGAAGCTCCGGAACGACGCCGGAGAAGAGCCCGACTTGGAGTTTGACATAAAACACCTTGCTGCCTTTTTGTTCCTTGAGTTTTTCTTCGAGAATATCGAAGAGACTGGCTACAACCGACAGTTCATGCATTGTCTTGACGCAGTTTTTGGAGAGACGTTTTGAGGTATTCCACGAAGGTCTCCACTCCCATTCCGTCGAGAGCGGAGACGACGAACACTTCGAGTCCGGGATTTATCTCAAGCGCTTCTTTTTTTGCCCTTTCCGTATCGAAAGGCAAATGGGGGACCAGATCCGCCTTGCTGATGATCAAGCACTGGGATGTGGCGAAGGCCTTGGGATATTTTTTGGGTTTATCGTCTCCTTCAGGAGTTGAGAGCAAAACACACCGGATGCGTTCCCCGAGGTCGTAGCTTGCCGGACAGACGAGATTCCCGACGTTTTCGATGAACAGAAAATCCAGGTCGGGCGGGATTTCGGGGAAGAGCTTTCCAACCATTTTGGCTTCGAGATGACACGCCCCGCCGGTAACGATCTGCCAGGCAGGGATCCCCTTTGCGCGGATCCTTTCGGCATCCCTCTCCGTCTCGATATCCCCTTCGATAACCGCCATGTTGAACTGGGGCGATAGTTTTTCAGAGATGCTTTCAAGGAGGGTCGTCTTCCCTGCGCCCGGAGAGCTCATGAGATTGATTGTCAGGATTCCCTTCGATGTCAATTGCTGCCGGATGTCTGCGGCGATCTTTTTATTGGAACCAAGCAGGTCTTCAAGAACGAGTACTTCCTTTTTTTTCATTGTTCCAGCAGATTCCTCAGTTCTCGGATTATTTTGGGGATGGCACGCGTCATTTCATCCGTCAATCCTTCACCGAGATTGTACATGTTTTTAGCTTCGACTGCGATGATATCGATTCGTCCGGGAACCTGAACCCCGATCCTTCTTCCGATTTCAATCGCCTGAGGAACGGATACATAGTGAGGTGACGGACCCGGAATATGCCTGAGATCGCTCTCCTTCAGGATGGTGACTTTGCCTGGGGTGGGTTCGGCCTTTTTGATGGTGTCGATGAGAATCAGCCGGTCATAGCCTATGATGACATCCAGCAAGCCGAGTCCGGATATGGCGCATTCTTCAAAATGGACATTTTCGGAACAAAACGCCATTTCTTTCCGCACATCCGGATCACAGTTTATCCGTCGGACGACACAGGGGCCCACTCCGTCATCACCGTACAGATCGTTGCCCAATCCCAAAACCAGGGTCTTCATCGTTTCATTGCCTTTATGAGTTGACTCCCCATTATAGTGTTTTACCGTCGAAATTGATATTCAGGACGGATCTTTTTTCAAATCCGGCTGAATAACCTACGGACGTAAATTAGCTTTTATCCAGCCATAAAGAAAAGGCCCGCATTCAGGCGGGCCTTAACCTTTTTTTGCGCTTCCTAAATCTTCCGCTGCATCGGAGGCTCTTTAAACGCCTTTTTTGAGATCCGATGTGGGAACGATTCCCTGATAATCTGCTCAGCGCTCCAGTTTTTTAACGAGCTCTCCGTGGTTATCGTAGATATTGACGACTAGCGGCGTTTCTCCGGGGAGGCAGTGGGTTCCGCAGGCGTGACAGGGATCGTACGGCCTGAATGCCATCTCGGCCATGTTCAACAGTCCTTCCGAGACATTCCCGCCTTTGATGAAGGTTTTTGCGGCTTTTTCTATAGACATGTTGATGGCCGCAGCATTGTGGACTGTGGCTACGATGAGGTTCGCCTCTTCCATGATCCCCCGTGCATCGGTTTTGTAGTGGTGGATGAGTGTGCCCCGAGGAGCTTCGATAATGCCCACGCCTTCATTAGGTGTCTCAGTGGGGATGTTGCGGATATTCGGATCCGTGATCGTTTTGTCTTCTAAGAGCTGTTTCATTGCCTCGGCGGCCTGGAGGGCCTCGATGAGACGTGCCCAGTGGAAAGCCAGAGTGTTGTGAACCGGTTTTCCTCCCAACACCTCGTACATCTTTTCGTAATGCTCTTGTGCCAGAGGCGTGGCCATTCCGTCCGCTGCGTTCAAGCGTGCCAGCGGTGCCACCCGATAAACACCGCTCTCTTTACCCTCAGTGAAGCCTTTCCAACCGATCTTCTTCAGAAACGGGAACTTGATATACGTCCAGGGTTCCACATGTTCGGAGATGTGCTCCAGATATTCCGACGGGCTGAATTTGCAGAATTCCTTTCCTTCGGGATCGACCACGCGGACATTTCCGTCGTAGAAGTCGACTTTATTGTTTTCATCGACCTGTCCCATATAGTAAGTCACGATCTTGTAGGCATCGCCCACGACGAGATCCACGTATTCTTTGTTCTTGAGGACGACATCGTCGAAGATTTGAAGGGCGAACTGGGCGAATTCGACACAAAAGTCCGCTGTCTCGAGGAATTTGACCCGGTGCTCCTCATCCAAACCTTTCGAGACGCCGCCGGCGATCCCGCATATGGGATGTATGACCTTTCCGCCCAGCCAATTGATGATGTCCCGCGCTTCTCTTCGGGCTCGAATGACCTTCCCGCCGATCTCCAGTCCGACTTTCCCGATAACTCCCAGGATGTTTCTGTCGGCTGCAGGGGCTGTCGGCCCAACGACAAAGTCGGGTCCGCCTAAGAAGAAAAAGTGAAGCGTGTGATCTTCGAACTGGAATGCATTGTATATGAGTCTGCGGATTTTTTCGGCCGTAGGAGTCGGCTTGACATTGAAGACAGCATCGTTGGCCTTGGTGGAACACATGTGGTGGGTTGTGGGGCAGACTCCGCAGATCCGGGGCGTGATTCTTGGCATTTCTTCAACGGGCCGGCCTACGGCAAATTGCTCGAATCCTCTGAGTTCAGGGATCTGCAGTATAGCGCGGTCCACATCCCCATTGTCATCCAGAAAGATTTCGATCTTTCCGTGACCTTCCAGACGGGTGATCGGATCTATCGTGATTCGTTCACTCATTTTATGGCCTCCATTCTTCGTCGCCGCAAGATCGAGGACGGCAGGCTGAAGCGGTAAAATGTCCCAGCCGGGTCAACGATCGTGTCGACGAGCTTTTCAATCTCTTTTTCGTCATCAGTATCTAGAATCGATGCGAGAGCCGACAGGAACTTGGCGCCTTGGTCGTAGACCTGGTCCGTAGGGCCGAAACAGCCGCGGCAGGGCATGTTGCCTATGATGCATCGTTCCCCGCACCCCGTTCTCGTAGCCGGGCCCATGCAGATGATGCCTTGCGCCAGGAAACATTTTTCCGGGTCGATGATCACTTCCCACGGTCTCTTGATTTCGGTTATGGCCATCTTTTCCGGTTTGGTATCGTTTCGATCACAGTCGTCGCAGAGCGATTTGTTCGGTGAAAGAACGGAACCCTTCGGAGGAAGCTTCCCTTCCAATATGGCCATGACCGCATTCATGATCAGATCTCGCGGGGGAGCACAACCGGGAAGGTAATAGTCCACATCGATCACCTGGTCCAGACTGTAGACCGTGTCATAAAAGCGTGGAAGCGTTAATTCTTTTCCATCCAGATCGTACTTCTCAAGGGGAACGACTCTATCGGGATTGTCCGTAGACGGTGTCGTGTGGTAGGCGCGGTTGAAGATGGTTTCCTTGTTCCAAAAATTGCCCAAACCGGGGATGCCTCCCAAGTGAGAGCAGCTGCCGTGGGCGACGATGATCTGGCATTTCCTTCTTAGGAGCTCGACCATCTCTTTCTGTTCGGAGAGACGGACCGCCCCGTTGATGAAGCCGACGGCTATGGAACCGTCCTCCATGGCTTCCACATCTTTTTTCTTGAAATCTAAAGCCACGGGCCAAAAGACGATATCTACGGCGGCAACGACTTTGAGGATATCTTCGGCCAGGTCGACAATGGATTCCTCGCAGCCTCCGCAGGATGAACACCAATAAAAGGCTACTTTAGGCTTCTCTGAGCTCATGTTGGCCTCCATTCCAATTTAATGGTCCTAATTGTCTGATTTCTTCTGTGAATTCATTACAGACTTTCTGGAATTTGGTGCCTTCGGCAGCCGATACCCATTCCAGTCTGAATCTTTCCTTCTCGATGCCTAACTGCTCCAGCATCTTCACGAGCAGTCTATGTCTTCTCAAGGCTTTATAGTTGCCTTCTTGGTAATGGCAGTCTCCCGGGTGACATCCGGAGATGAGGACGCCGTCAGCACCTTCCTTGAAGGCCTTCAGGACGAATTGGGGGTCGACCCGACCGCTGCACATTACGCGGATAATCCTCACGTTGGGAGCGTACTGCATCCGGGCGGTTCCCGCCAAATCGGCACCCGTATAGGAGCACCAAGTACACAAGAAACCAACTATTTTCGGATCAGATGTTTGATTACTCAAAGCTGGCCTCCTCTCGAATCTTGTTTATGAATTGTCCAAATAAACCTGACATTATACCCTTTCAAACGGGAATTTGCTAGAGGCTGGACCTCATTCGACAAAAATTCCCTCAATTTCAGCAAAGATTTGAGCGTCTCTGAAGTGTTTCTGCTGAGAGGCTCCGCACGGGCAGGCGGAAACACAGGTTCCACACCCTTTGCACAGGGCATCGTTGATAACCGAGACTCCCTTTTCTTTGTCGTACGTAATGGCTGTGAAAGGACACAGGCTCACGCAAAGCTGGCATCCTGCACAGAGCTCTTCGTCTATTTCCGCTGTGATGGGTTCCAGAGCGAAGGTCCCCTTGTCAGCCAGTGATAGAGCTTCACCTGCAGCAGCGCCGGCCTGGGCTACGGTGTCGGGAATATCCTTGGGTGACTGACACGCCCCCGCCAGGAATATTCCGTCAGAGAAGGTCGAAACCGGTGCGAGCTTGGGGTGTCTCTCGAGGAAGAACGTGTCTTGACTGCAGGAGATGTTGAAAATTTTGGCGATCTCATTCTGGTCCATCCCGGGTTCAAGCCCTGTGGATAGGATGACCATATCGACAGGGATGCGCCGGATCGCCCCGATCAGCGTGTCTTCCACGCGAATGATAAGCTTTCCTTCTTCGCTGTCGGTGAGAGTCATATCCGTGACTTCGGATACGCGGCCTCTGATGAATTTGGCGCCTTCATCCAAAAGCCGATGGTAGAATTCCTCGTAACCCTTTCCGAAACAGCGCATGTCGATGTAAAAGTCGTAGACCGTGGCATCCGTCTTTTCATGAAGAAGGTGGGCGAATTTCAATGAATACATGCAGCAGACCCGCGAACAGTACTCGTTGTACTTCTCGTCACGGGAGCCCACGCAGTGAACGATTCCGACGGCTTTGGGTTCCTCTCCATTGGCAAGCAGGATCTTGCCGCCTGTAGGCCCGGAGGCATTGACCAGCCTTTCGAACTCCAGCGCTGTAACGACGTTGTCGAACCTTCCGTAGCCATAGGCGGGAATCCGGCTGGCATCGAAGGATTTGAATCCCGAGGCCAGAATCACGGAGCCCACTTCCAATTCCACTTCTTCTTCTTCTGCGTCGTGGTTAATGGCTTCCTTGGCACACACTTTTGCACAAATCTTGCATTCGCCGGTTTTGAAATGAATGCAGGCTTCCTCGTCGATGAAGGGAACCATGGGAACAGCCTGCCGTATCGGAACACGTATGGCTGTCTCAGGCCCGAGGACCATCTCGTTGTGGATGACCTTTCGACCGTAGAGATCCTCTGAGGTGATGGCCCCAGTGGGACAGAAGAAGGCACAGGCTGTGCAGCCGATGCAGGCTTCCGAAGGCTCTCCAAAGGGGGGAGAGACCGTCCTGTCCTTGCCTCGTTCGATAAAACTGATGGCTTCCGCACCCACGATGTCTGCACACGTACGAACGCACATGCCGCAGAGGATGCATTTTTCATCTGGGTCTTTGATCTCGAATCGGGTTTTTTCGATCCCCAAATTCTTAGCGATCTCCTGGACCGCTTCGGCTGCGGGGGCTCGTGCCATCAACATCTCTACGTTCAGTCTGCGTGCGCGCAAGGCACGCTCGGAAGCTGTTTGGACTTCCATCCCCTCTCTGACTTTCGTGTTGCATGAAGTCATGAGATCACTTCGGCCTTTTATGCTGACCTCGACCATACACACACGACACGCTGCGTAGGGCTCGAGGACAGGGTGGTAGCAGAGAGTCGGAATTTTGATATCGAGCTGGGCAGCCGCTTGGAGTATGGTTGTTCCCTCTTCGACTTCGATGTTTTTTCCATCTATTGTGAGCTTGACCATATCGGTACCTCCTTATTCGACCTTAACGGCGTTGAAGTTACAGACATCGTAACAGACACCGCATTTTATGCATTTATCCTGGATTATTTCGTGCGCCTGGCCTTTCTCTCCCCTGATCGCTTCGGACGCACAATTCCTGCGACAGAGGTCACATCCATGACCGGCGTTGACACATGTGTCTTTGTCGATGGTGTAGACGTTGAGCTGGCGGCATACATGGGCCGGACATTTTTTATCCCTAATGTGTGCTTCGTACTCATCTCGAAAATAACGCATGGTGGTCAGGACGGGATTTGGGGCCGTCTTTCCCAGGCCGCAGAGAGCCGAGTCTTTGATGGAATGGGCCATCTCTTCCAAGAGAGTCAAGTCGTCTTCCGTCCCTTTGCCCTCGGTGATGCGTGTCAGGATGTTGAGCATTTCCTTGGTTCCCTCCCGGCAGGGTGTGCATTTGCCGCAGGACTCATCCTGAGTGAATGACAGGAAGTATTTGGCCAAGTCAACCATGCAGGTGTCTTCGTCCATGACAACCATTCCGCCCGATCCCATCATCGATCCGG
>JAFGNQ010000280.1 GCA_016926925.1 Candidatus Aminicenantota bacterium | reverse complement strand
TTTATGCCAGTACTGCCCGTCTCCGATTTCCCAGCTGATCATATCAGATTTGGCCTGCCGCAATTCCAAGAATCCTTGTGCAGGCCCGTAGCTGAGGACTTCTTCATCAAAATTTTTAATGGCATCCCAGATGGTTGGGGGAGTGGGAATGTCAGGCTGCCCGATATTGAGGAAATAGACATGAACGCCTCGGCTGATGGCGGCGTCGGCATAGGGTTTGAGTTTCCTGATGGGAGATTCCTGGATATCCCTGCCCCTCTTGGAAATATTCATCTGCATGCCTCCAAAACTAATCCCTGAAAGAAGATTCAAATTATTCCAGAACAAGGTGGCGATGTCAAAGTTTTTTGTTGCCATGCCTCTGATATTCTGATATCGTGAATGCGGATTTTTTCCGACATCCTCATGGTCAAGGATCCGAAAGCGCACATAACACACAAAGACAACTGGGGAGATTATTTCTCCCTTTCCATGGTCTCTGCTGAAATCGCCTTGCATGCCCAGCCGGGACAGTTCATTATGGTGCGAACCAATCAGGATCCCTACCCTCTTTTGCGGCGTCCCTTCAGCATTTTTTCGGCAGATGAGCAGACCGTCACCGTTTTCTTCCAAAAAGTGGGGCTGGGAACAGATCTATTGAGCCGCAAACAGGAAGGCGACATGCTGGATATCATCGGTCCCTTGGGGAAGGGGTTTTCCATTCCCAACGACGGCCGGAAAAGCATGATGGCTCTCGTCGGGGGGGGAAGAGGAATCGCTCCGCTTTTTTTTCTGGCGGAAAAACTTCGTGACAAAGGAATCGATGTCAGGATTTATTACGGAGGCAAGTCCGGTTGCGACCTGCCGCTGAAGGTGCGACTGGAAGCAAAAGACTTCGTACTTTGCTGTTCGACCGAGGATGGTTCGATCGGCTATAAGGGAACGATCACCGAGGCACTCGATTCTGAGATCGACGCTTACGGATTCGAACGCATCTATGCCTGCGGGCCCGAAGCTATGCTGCACAAGGTCGCACAAACGGCTCAGGCGAAAAAGTTGCCGGCGGAGCTCTCCCTCGAATCCATCATGGGCTGTGGGTTCGGCGCTTGCTGGGGTTGCGTTAAAAAAATCAAAAAAGAAGACGAACTCGGCTGGAGAAAGATCTGCGAGGAGGGGCCTGTATTCGCAGCGCAGGAAATTTATTGGGAATGAATGTACGATGACCGATTTATCCGTCAACCTCGGGTTTATGACCCTCAAGAATCCGGTCATTGCAGCCAGCGGGACCTTCGGATACGGTCTGGAATTCATTCCTTTTATCGATCTCAACCGATTGGGCGGCTTCGTCGTCAAAGGGCTCTATTTCTCTCCCAGACAGGGGAATCCTCCGCCTAGGCTTGTTGAGACGGCCAGCGGATTGATCAATGCCATAGGACTTCAGGGCATCGGAGTCCGTAGGTTTTCGGAAGAGATTCTGCCGCAGTTGAGAGGCTTTCGGACTGCAGTAATCGTCAATGTCTGCGGTGAACATGAGGAAGAATACGCGTCTATCGTCGAATACCTGGACAACCAGGAGGGAATTGCAGCCTACGAGCTGAACATCTCCTGCCCGAATGTCAAAAAGGGCGGTCAATGCCCTGCTCTCGACCCCAACGCAACGCATGCCATCGTCAAGCTGGTCAAAAACAGCAGTTCACGCCCTATCATCACAAAGCTGTCACCAAATGTCTCCGATATTGTAGAGATTGCCTTGAGTGCCCAAGAAGCGGGCTCGGATGCGATATCGCTTGTCAACACATTCCTGGCTATGGCCGTCGATACAGAAACGAGAATTCCAAAGCTGGCCAATGTATTCGGTGGACTCAGCGGCCCTGCGATCAAGCCCATTGCACTCCGCATGGTCTATCAAGTCTCCGGCCGTCTGGATATCCCGGTAATCGGCCTGGGAGGTATCATGACGGCCGAGGATGCCCTCGAATATCTCATTTGCGGAGCAAGAGCCGTAGAAGTAGGCACGGCCAATTTCGTCGATCCTGAGACGACGGTTAACATCGTGGATTCTATGGAAGCATATTGCAAGCGCCATAACATCCCAAAAATCGAAGATATAATCGGGACTCTGGATACACAATTCTAGCTTGTGCGGAAATGCGCAAAATCGCGAACTCCCGGGATTCGGCCGGGAACAGGCCTCAGATCCCATACGACGGAGTTCTCCGATCGGTTGAGATTAAAACGGATCTTCATACAAAGGTGAGTGAAATGAAAACACGGCAAGCACATAAAATCATCATTGCCTTGGACGTAAACACCGGAAAGCAGGCATTGGATTTGGCGGACAAGCTCGACATGGCTCGGATTTTCAAAATCGGGCTCGAGCTTTTTACGGCCGAGGGGCCGTCTTTGTTCAGAGAGATGAAGAAAAGAAAAAAACGGATCTTTTTGGATCTTAAACTGCACGACATTCCAAATACAGTGGCCGGCGCCGTATCCGCGGGGACAGAACACGGCATCCATATGATGACTCTTCATGCTTCAGGCGGGCTGGAAATGATGCGGCGCGCCGGTGAAGCGGCTGCGTCAGCCGCTCAAAAAACAGGCCATCCGCGCCCGCTTCTTCTTGGAGTGACGGTTTTAACGAGTCTCAGGAGCCAAGAATTGAACGAGATCGGAATGATCGAAGATACGGAGGCACAGGTCTTGAGATTAGCCCAATTGGCAAAGCTTGCAGGTATGGACGGAGTCGTCTGTTCCCCATGGGAAATCGATCTTATCAAGGGAAAATACGGAAAGGACTTTTTAGTCGTATCGCCCGGGATTCGCCCCGCTTGGGCTGCAGCCCAAGATCAGAAGCGGATCATGACACCGGCTCAGGCCGTTCAAAAAGGGGCGGATTATATCGTCATCGGCAGGCCGATCAGCAAAGCGCCGTCGCCCTCTCAAGCTTTGGAGGCTATCGTCAAGGAATTAGAAGAATCGTAATCCGGCCCCGACCGTGAAGAGGGCACCCAAAATGGCCCCGATGATGAACATGATCACGAAGGCAATAACGATGATCACAACCAAGTAGCTCACCATTTTTTCCTTCGGTGTTTCCATGAGGTTCGCATCAAGCCCGAGATAGAGGATGTAGACGCCGTAAAGACTGGCAATCATGACCAGAAAATACAGCATCGGGATGACGCCCAATACTGAGGCTACCCAAGCTGGAGTCATGGCATACGCAGCCAGTTTCATGGCGCTCTCCGGATTTTGCTTTGAAGAAAAAGTCGGCGCAAGGGCGTTGATGATGATACTCAGGATATATGCGGATGCGACCGATAGCACATAAGACAGGATGGATCGAGCGAATGCCGTACCGATCCCCAGCCTGAACCACCCCACAAAAGGCACTCTTTGTCCGACAATACCCAATCCGATGAACTGTGCAATTGCAGGAATCGCGGCCACAATCATTACATACGAGGTTATGATCTGAGAGATAGAGAGGCTCTCTTCCTTGATTTTCGGCCATTCCTCTTTCGGTTTGAGCAGAATTCCCTGAACTCGGGCTACGACGTCCATTTGAAACTCCTTCCCGGAAGAATTTAGAAAACTATATACCTTTTCTCTGAACCTGTCAAACGCTCTCTCTTCACGACTCGTGAAGTGGAGGCGCGGGTCGGATTCGAACCGACGAATAAAGGTTTTGCAGACCTCTCCCTTAGCCACTTGGGTACCGCGCCCCGATCATGGCTGGAATATCAATAAAAAGTTTAAATCAAAACAGCCCGTTTGTCCAGACAAAGTTACCACAGAAGTTCTGTCCTGCCCCATATTTTAAAGCACAACTGTATTTTACAAATATCCCTTGACTCAAAATTTTTCTTTATTATAAGCTACATTTTCCACAATTGGGTTTGGTTGCACCAGGGAACGAATAAGAGCGCTCATTTCAGAGACAACCCAGATGAAAAAATACAGCAAAAGGAGAAAAACCATGGCACGCTCTCTTTTTTGTAAAAAGAACGCATCCGTTATCTTCATATGTTTTTTAACATGTCTCATGTTCGCATTCGCCGCAAATGCTTTAATATCCGACAGACAAGTTTCTTCCCAAAGGAAAAACGATCAAGGGGAACAAGCCGAGAACCCCTATAACTTCACAATTGTATTCAACGTAAAAAAATACTGACCGGATACCGGCTCGGCACTCCGATCGGGAAAGAATCGGAGCGCCAAATGAGGAGCGAACAAGAGGATTTCAATAGATCCAAAATCCTCTTGACTCCAATTCTAAATTGTAATATTGTTCCATTCGCTTCCTAAATATGTGGGCGTTGCATAGGGTAAAAAAATGCTCTCGCAGGGGGGATGTTCCACTCATTTTAAATCTTTATGAAAAGGAGAAAATCATGCTGCATGTCTCTAACAAGGTCAGAAACACATCCGTTATCATCGCTTTCTTATCGGCCTCCGTCATATTCGCTTTAGTCGTCCAGGCCGTTGTCATTGACGGAAATGGGACGCTGTCGCAAAAGGCTCGTCAGGCCGATAAATGGCCGGGCCTCTCCAAATACGTGGAGGGAGAAGTGCTCGTGGTATTCAAGAGGGGAGTGAAGCCAAAGACCGTCGATTCCATCGCCGATTCCGTTCTGGCTGACGTGGTGAGGACATACTCTTCCGTAAGCCGAATTACCGGAAAATCTTACGCGCATATGAAATCCGTTTCTCAGACTACGGAACAGATGATCCAGCGGCTTAAACAGCTCCCTGAAGTGGAATCCGTGTCGCCCAATTACAGACGGCATATTGACAACACCGTTGTCCCCGATGATCCCCGTGCCGACGAACTCTGGGGCCTCCACAACACAGGGCAGGAGGGAGGGGTGCGGGATGTGGATATAGACGCCCCCGAAGCCTGGAAAATCACCAGGGGCTCATCCGGTGTCATCGTGGCCGTCATCGATACGGGAATCGACTACAACCACCCCGACCTCATTGCCAATTTATGGACCAATCCGGACGAGACCGTGGACGGTGTGGATAATGACGGGAACGGCTATATCGACGATATTCACGGAATCAATGCCATAACGGCCAGCGGCGATCCAATGGACGATCACGGACACGGAACCCACTGTTCCGGTACCATCGGGGCCGTCGGCAACAACGGAACGGGAATCGTAGGCGTCAACTGGGAGGTCCGGCTTATGGGCATGAAATTCATCGATGCCTCAGGATACGGTGAGGATGCGGATGCCATAACCTGCATGGACTACATCATCGACAAGAAGACGACCTGGAGTCAGAATATCGTCGCCGTCAACGCTTCCTGGGGAGGGGTCGATGACAACGCCGCACTCGAAGAAGCGATCACGGCTTTGGGAACGGCGGGTGTCGTCTTTTGCGCTTCTGCGGGAAACGATTATACGGACAACGATGTGGCACCCCATTATCCATCGAATTATACGTGTTCCAACCTGATCTCGGTCACAGCCGTGGACCGTTACGGAGACCAGTACTACAATTACGGATTAACTTCCGTAGACCTCGGAGCTCCGGGGAGAAGCATCCTCAGCTCGGTCATCGGTCAATATATTCCGCAGACGGGCGACCCCTTCTACGATGACATGGAGAGCGGAGACGGTCTTTGGAAGCACGGCGGAACGCTCGATTCCTGGGCCATAACGGATGCGGCTGCCGGAGGTTTGGAGAGTTACTGGTGGGATATGGACTATGGAAATTTTTGGAGCGACAGTCCGGGAATAGGTTATACGCACAACGTAGCAAGCGGACTCGCACCCCTGGGCACCATCGACCTTTCCTCCTATGCCGGACAGCCCGTATATCTCAGCTTCGAAGGTGGCTTTCAGTTCGACTATTTTGTCTCCGGCGACACGGCAAGAGTCGAGATTACCGACGACGGCGGAAGCTCCTGGAGTACATTGGCGGATCTCTCGGTGCTCTACTTCGGATACGGCTACTATTACATAAAGCAGGATTACGCTATTCCGGAATCCTACAAAACAGCCGATTTCAAGTTCAGGTTTATCATCACTACGGACAATACGGATTACGGCTATTACGGCTACAGAAACAAGGGCTGGATCATCGACAATGTCGGCGTCGGGTCGAACCTGACCTATGACTATGAAAGCTGGAACGGAACCTCCATGGCCACTCCCCATGTTACCGGGGTCGTGGCTTTGATCGCAGCCCGTTTTCCTTCGGAAACCGTCGCCCAACGGGTGGCTCGTATTCTCAACAGTACAGCGCCATTAGCTTCACTGAGCGGCCTATGCGTGACAGGAGGCCTTCTGAACGCCCGCAATGCCCTTCTCTATACCCACCCCCCGGAGATGAACGTCAAACGTAAAGGAATCAATTTCCCAGACGGATCGACCACTGATATGGGCACGTACTCCGTGGATCAGCTCGTGGGCAAAGAGTTCACATTTACCATTGAAAACACGGGACTCGGCAGCCTGAATCTGACAGGAATTCCCAGAGTCTATCTCACGGGTCCGGATGCCGCCGATTTCAATATTTCGCTGCAGCCGGTATCTCCGGTAGCGGCAGGCGGCACGACCGTCTTCAAGCTGACGACCGTCAAAAAAACGGTACCCACACTTCCTTCCGGATGGCAAAAAACGTACACTTTCGATATCAACATAGAGAACAACGATGCGGACGAGAATCCCTATAATTTTACGATATCAGTAACAGCGAAAAAATACTGAGTGACAGCTGCCAGCATCTTAATCTGAGACGAAAGGGAGGGGCTACACCAAAGGAAGCAGGACCTTCCTCAAGGAAAAATTCCATCTTTACGACACCCGGTCAGCTTTTCCTCTCAGGCAAGCCGACCCCACCGGCTTAGATTAGGTCGGAAACTGCTTCATTCCGGCCAATTTGCGGTGAACTGGCACCGCCCAGCCATAACCAATCAAAATTCACTTTTCAATGTTTTCTTTTATGTTTGGGAAAAGGTTTGTGCTCGGACCAGGGCAGGGGATCGTCTTCGATTTTTTGCACCAACACTTCGATAGCTTTCATCAGCTGCGCGTCGTACCCACGGGCGACTTCTTCAGGATGCAGATCAACAATAATGTCAGGCACCACTCCTTCATTTTCCACAATCCATTCCCCGTCGGTATTGTAGATCCGGTAATCCGGAGCGGTTAGGCCGCCACCGTCAATAAGAGAGATATACATTGAAACACCGACCAAACCTCCCCAGGTGCGGGTTCCTATGACCGGGCCCATGCCGCGTTTCCGGAATTCCATCGGCAGCATGTCTCCGCCTGAGCCTGCCTGGCGGTTGGTCAAACACACCATATGGGCACGGGGAACAAAATCCGGGATCGTCTGGTCGTGAGAGTAGCGCCTGGTCCAATAGGCATGGAGAGGTTTGTCCAGGCGCCGCAGAAAGATATCCGGGTCCAATCCTCCGCCGTTGAATCGCCCGTCGATGATCAGCCCTTTTTTCCTCAATTGGGAGTAGAAGTATTTCGGAAATTCAAGCGCAGAGCCCATGTAAGTATCCGGGAGGTGAATATACCCGATCCTGCCGCCTGAAGCCTCCTCGGCGATCTTCCGGTTATGCTCGACCCAACCCTGATACCTCAATGCGGATTCAGACCCCAAAGGCTTGATCACAACAGTTTTGGCTCCATCCATCGAGGGCTGGCTGTTAACGGCCAGTGCGATCTGTTCTCCCGCCAGATCCAGAAAATAGGAATAGATGTTCCTATCAGCCGTTACATCGCGCCCGTTAATCTGCAGCAGGTAATCGCCTTCCTGGATATTCATACCTGCCCGGTTTAGGGGTGGATATATTTTCCGGGACCAGTCCGAAACACGGTAGATTTTTTTGAACCTGTAGCGATTATGGGTTCTGTCGATCACATAATCGGCGCCCAGCATTCCGACATTCACCTGTTCGGCCTGTCTTTTCCGCTCACCGCCGAACACATACGTGTGGGAGGTGTTGAGCTCGCCGATGAGCTCGCCGATGATGAACTGGACATCCTGTCTGCAAGAGGCGTGGGGAAGAAGGCGCCCGTATTTGTCCTTCATGGCCTTCCAGTCGATACCGTGCATTCCGGGTTCGTAGTAAAAATCTCTCTCCATTCGCCAGGCTTCATTGAATATTTGGGCCCACTCTTCGAGAGGATCAAGCCGCATCACCAGATCTGAAAGGTCAAGGGGACAGCCTTCCGAATTCCTTTGGCTGGAGGGGATGATACCTACCGTTTTTCCCTTCTTGTAGATGATGTGGGAACCGTCGGATGACAGTGCATAATTGTCTATGTCTTTGATTACCGGGCTCTCCTTGCGGTCTTCGAAAGAAAAAGCGAAAAGTGAACGCGGACCCTTAGCACGGAATTCGAACCGGTTGTAGTCGCCCTCTTCCGCATTTAGATAGAACAGGGACGTGTCGTTTGCAGCAAGACAGCGGTAGTTACCGCGGGGAAGCGGGAGGGCTTCTATTCGTTCGGCAAGCCCGTCAAAATCTATGTGGACCTCCACGGATTTGTTTTCGTTCTCCGGCTTATCTTTTTCTTCCTTTCCATCGATCTCCGCCTCATCGCTTCTGTATTCCAGGAGAGGAGCGTCATCCTTGCCGAGTGACAGGCTGTAGATGCCGGCCACTTTTTTATACACCATCTCCCACTCGAAATCACAGAAGGTCGGATCAAAATGCCGGTTGGAGATGAAGAAAAGGTGTTTTCCGTCCGCGGAAAAAAGAGGATTAAAATCATTAAAAATCCCCTGGCTCACGCAGTGTTTTTCTCCGGTGCTGACAGCGTAGATGTATACTTTGTACACCTGATCGTCATCCATCTTGGAATAGGCGATGTATCGGCTGTCTGGAGACCAGACAAAATCATAGATCGGTTTCAGGTCCAGCGAAACATCCACATTTTCAAAACGGGCCTTATCGATCTCGGTAATTTTCTTTGTGTTGATGTCCAGATAATAACACCGGAGGCTCTGGTCGGCAAAAGCGATCTTTAGATTGTCCGGAGACCAGCGCAGAGTGTGGCGGTAACCGGCTTTATGCGCTGTCAGCTTTACGGATTGCTCGCTGCCCGCAGGATCTGCGATGTAAATCTCGTACTCCCCGGATTTATCGGAAAGATAAGCGATTTTTTTCCCGTCCGGCGACCAGGCCGCATCCTTATCCCTTGCCCCGCAATCCATAGTCAGGTTGCGGGTGGGACCTTCTTTTTTGGGAACGGTAAACACTTCTCCCCTGGCCACTATCAGGGCTCTTTGGCCTGAGGGGGAGATATCAAATCCTGTGATATTGTCGCCCACGTCTTTGATAAAAGGCCGCACTTCAGGAGCATCGCTGCGTACCTCTACAGGAATCTGCCGGTATTCTTTGGTGCGGACATCAAGGCTCCAGAGCGTTCCTCCTAGTTCATAGACAATCTTGTTTCCACCCATAGACGGGCGGCGAACATCATAGGCCGTGTGATCGGTCAGCTGCTCGATTTTTTCGGTACGGAGGTCATAGGAATAAATGTTCAGGATGCCGTCACGGTCAGAACTGAAGCAGATTTTATCTTCCATCCACATGGGTATACGATCCGTTCCCTCAAAACGGGTGAGGTTCCTCTCCTGGTTCGTCTCCAAGTCATAGAGATAAACGTCTTGAGCTGTTCCTCCCTTGTATCTTTTCCAGGTTCGGTTCTCTCTGGATACCTTGTTATAGGCTATTTTTTTGCCGTCCTGCGAAAAGCTTCCCTGAACAGCTTCATGAAGGATCAGCTCTTCCAGATCTGTTCCACCCGGAGAGATCAAGTACAACCGATCAAAACGGCTGAAACTGTTGCGGGCGGACCGGAAGAGGATTTTCCCGGATACGGGATGCCAGCCCACCACTTCATCATAACCAGGATGA
>JAFGNQ010000279.1 GCA_016926925.1 Candidatus Aminicenantota bacterium | reverse complement strand
GAGGCAAAATCAGGCCCAAAAGGTTCTGACGGTTGAAGATTACGCTCGAGCCGAGAAATTCCTGCGCCAACATACGGATCCGCTGGTGTTCGGAGCCAATGTGGAGCCGAATTATATTGATGACGACCGTTTTTGGTATCGCAACCATATCCCGGAAGGATATGAATTCGTGCTGGTGGATGCTAAGAAAAAAGAACGAAAGAGAGTTTTCGATCATGAAAAATTCGCCGCGGCCTTGTCTGAGGCGTTGAAAGAATCGTACAAGCCCTTTGATCTGCCCTTCGAGAGTTTCAAGTTCTCCGATGACGGAAATTCTGTGATATTTACAGTCGAATCCCTGCAATGCACCTACAATATCGAGAAAAACCTTTGTTCAACCGAAAAGTCAGCAAAAATAACCGACCCCAAAATGATGCTATCCCCTGACGGAACCAGAGGCGCATTCATTCGTGAACACAATCTGTGGGTTAGAGATCTCGCAACCGGAGCGGAAACACAGCTGACCACCGATGGGATAAAGGATTTTGGGTATGCGACAAACAATGCCGGATGGCTCAGAAGCGACCGGCCTGTGCTGCTTTGGTCTCCCGATTCAAAGAAGATTGCCACCTTTCAGCACGACGGAAGAGGCGTGGGAGAGATGTACCTGGTGACAACTAAAGTGGGGCATCCCAAGCTGGAGGCATGGAAGTATCCTCTTCCCGAGGACAAGGAGATCTTCCGGGTACACCGGGTGGTGATCCATGTCGATGGACCACGGGTAGTAAGGTTGAAGATGCCTCCTGATCAGCATCGTTCTACGTTTTCTGATCACATCGCGACTCGGGAGGGAGAGCTGGGAGATGCTGAATGGAGCCCGGATTCTTCTCTATTGGCCTTTGTCTCTGTTTCGCGTGACCACAAGCATGTGGTGCTGCGAACATCCGATCCGGAAACCGGTGCGGTCCGGGATGTACTGGAGGAAAAAGTCGACACGTTTTTTGAATCTGGATTCAGAACGGCGAACTGGCGTTTTTTGCCCGAATCGAATGAGGCGATTTGGTACTCCCAACGTGACAACTGGGGCCACCTTTATCTCTATGACCTGGAAACCGGGAAACTGAAGAAACAGATGACCAGTGGTAATTGGAATGTGCTCCAGGTGTTGCACGTGGACCAGAAGGATCGCACCATTTGTTTTTCAGGCGTTGGCCGGGAAGAAGGCGATCCCTATTTCCGATACCTCTACAAGGTCGGGCTGGATGGACCTGATGTAAAGCTCCTAACTCCGAACAATGCTGACCATACAAGCTCTTTCTCCCCCTCGGGGAATTATTTTGTCGACAGCTACTCAACTCCTGCGGAACCACCTATCTGTGAATTGCGTGATAAGAATGGACAGAAGCTTCTCGATCTTGAAAAGGCCGACATTTCCCGCCTTATCGCAGAAGCTAACTGGTTGCCGCCCGTTCCCTTTACCGTCAAAGCAAGAGATGGTGAGACCGACCTCTACGGACTTATGTTCAAGCCAACCGACTTTGATCCCACTAAAAAATACCCCATCATCAACCAAATTTATCCGGGCCCTCAAATAGGCAGTGTGCAGGGCCGCAGCTTTTTGGCTTCGCGTTGGGACAAACAGGCCATGGCCGAACTGGGCTTTATAGTGATATCTCTGGATGCTATGGGAACGCCCATGCGGTCGAAATCGTTCCATGCTGCCTACTACGGAAACATGGGCGACAACGGACTTCCGGATCAGATCTCCGGCATGAAGCAGCTTGCTGAGCGGTATCCTTGGATCGATATCGATCGGGTGGGTATCTACGGATATTCGGGTGGAGGGTTCGCCTCGACCGATGCCATTCTCCGCTATCCGGATTTCTTCAAGGTGGCTGTGAGCGGGTGCGGAAATCATGACAACAGAAATTATGAAGACGACTGGGGAGAAAAATGGCAAGGTCTCCTGGAGACTTATGCCGACGGCACCAGCAATTACGACAATCAGGCGAATCAGCTCCTGGCAAAAAATTTGAAGGGAAAGCTCCTTTTGATGCACGGCACCATGGACACCAATGTGCCCTATTACAACACACTCATGGTAGTGAATGAGCTTATCGCAGCCAACAAGGATTTCGATCTGCTTCTGGTTCCGAACCGTGGGCATGGTTTTTTTCTCGAATCCTACGTGATGAGGCGTCAGTGGGATTATTTCGTCAAGCATCTCCTGGGCGCAGTGCCGCCCAAAGAGTACACATTCAAGAAGGACTCTTAACATGCGCGGGAATTCTGCTGAAGCCGGTTTGATTCAGGATTTTTGGATATTTTCGAATTGTTTGGATTTTTTATGAACTAATTCTTATGAAATCCGTATCAATATCCTACACTCATTTTCTTCACTGTAGCTCACAGGCAAGGTTTAAAGTCCGGCGAAATTGTGGGATAGGACTAAGATATTTTAAGACTTGTTAGGGAGGATATCATGAAATCCAGGTATTTGCTTTTAGGATTACTGCTGTTTTTAATGTCTTCTGCTTTGGCTTCTGCACAGGGGACTCGTTTGCTGCGCCGTCCGAGTGTCAGCTCCGAATCGGTGGTATTCAGCTACGGTGGCGATTTGTGGATTGTGTCCCGCAACGGTGGCGCGGTACGGCGGTTGACAGCTACGCCGGAGATTGAGAGCGATCCTTTCTTTTCGCCGGATGGTTCTCTGATTGCCTTCACAGCCGTATTGGCCGGGAATACAGACGTGTATGTCGTAGCGGCAGCCGGAGGTCAGCCCCTCAGGCTTACGTACCATCCCGAGGTCGACGTCGCTCGCGGGTGGACACCTGACAGTCGACGTGTGGTCTTCGCTTCAAGTCGGGATACTGCGCCATCGACGTTTGCAAGCTCATACCTTCGTCTCTGGACGATTGGAAAGGAAGGCGGATTTCCCGAGGCACTCCCCATGCCTACTGCAGTCACCGGTAACTTTTCTCCCGACGCTCGCCGAATCGCCTACGAAGAATTATCCACTATGCTGGCCCCCGCAATGTGGGCTACAAAACAAAGTGCCCAGTGGCGGCATTACCGGGGCGGCCGCACGCACCCGATCAAAGTCATGAACCTGGGAGACTACTCCGTGGAGAATCTTCCCTGGGAAAACAGCAATGACACACATCCGATGTGGGTCGACAACACCATTTATTTTCTTTCGGATAGGAATTTCACGGTAAATCTCTTCGCCTTTCGTACGGATACCAAAGAGCTTATCCAGATTACTCAGCATGATGATTTCGACATCATGAATGCTTCAGCGGGTCCGGATGCTGTGGTTTACGAACAGGCTGGCTACATTCATCTTGTCGATATCAAGACCGGGCGGTCGAAGCAGCTTTCCGTTGAGGTTACGGGGGACTTTCCCTGGGCACTGCCGCAGAGGAAGAAGGTGGCGGGAATGATCCGGAGTGCGTCTCTCTCTCCGTCCGGAGTGAGGGCAGCCTTCGAAGCTCGTGGAGACATTTTCACGGTGCCTGCGAATAAAGGAGATACCCGGAATCTCACCCAGAGCCCTGGTGTACACGACCGGAATCCGGCCTGGTCTCCGGACGGAAAAAAGTTGGCCTGGTTTTCTGATACGAGCGGAGAATACCAGCTTTTTATTGGGGAACAAAGAGGGCTTACAAAGCCAAAGGCAATTAATCTGCCGGTCAATGGTTTTTTTTCAGAGCCGATCTGGTCTCCGGATGGGACGCACATTATGTTCCAGGATAATCATAAGACCCTTTGGATGTTGGAGGTGAAGAGCGGCCGGACGCAAAAGGTCGACACCGATACTACTCCTAAGCGTCTTTCTTATGAGATTTCTTCCATAGGTCCGGCTGTTTGGTCGCCGGACTCCAAGTGGATTGCTTACGCAAATGGCCTTCCCAATTCCATGCGGGCGATTTTTCTCTATTCGTTGGCAGAGGGGAAAACGAACCAGCTCACTGACGGAATGGCGGATGCGACTTCGCCGGCATTTGACGCCAGCGGTAAATACCTCTACTTTCTAGCAAGTACGAACTATGCACTTAAAGAGATGACCCGGCCTGTAACCCACGCGATTTATCTGGTTGTGTTGTCTGCAGACGAGCCTTCACCACTTCTACCCGAGACGGGCGACGAGCCAGAAGCCGCACCGGAAACAGAACCGGAGACATCCGGACCTGTCCGTGTCGACTTTGAAGGAATCGGGCGGAGAGTACTGGCGCTCAACGAACCAGATGGAGAGTACACTGGCCTGAAAGCGGGAAAAGCCGGGACTATCTTTTACACCCAGCTGATGAGAGAAGGCGGTGAGCCCAGAGGATTGCGTTTACAGCAATACCAACTCATGACACGCACGGCCAAACCTTTTCTGGAAGGGATTCGAGCCTATGCGCTCTCAGCCGACAAGAAAAAACTGCTCTATCAAGCAGGGAGAAGCCGCTGGGGCATTGTGCCTGCGGATCGACCGTCCAAGGCAGGCGAAGGCGCACTACCGGTGAATGACATCGAGATGAGGATCGATCCTAAGGCAGAGTGGGCGCAGATCTACAGAGAAGCATGGCGGCTTCAGCGCGAGTTCTTCTACGATTCTGAAATGCAGGGAGCGGATTGGCCGGCAATCTACGAGAAATACCTTCCGTTCGTACCCTTTGTACGGCACCGGAGCGATCTCGGCTACCTGATGGCCACGGTGGGTGGTGAATTGACGGTGGGGCACTCCTATCTGACCTCAGAAGGGGATTTACCAGGTGGAGAACCTGTTTCGATTGGCATGCTTGGAGCGGACTTTGCGGTCGAGCACGGAAAGTACAGGATTCGGCGTATCTACACCGGCGAGGACTGGAATCCCCATCTATCAGCACCGCTCAGTGCACCGGGTATCGAGGTCGCCGACGGAGACTATCTGCTCGAAGTGAATGGCCAACCACTGGCGCCTCCTGTGAACGTTTACAGTTTGTTCGAAGGGACGGCCGGGAAGCAAACACTTATCCGGGTGAACGCACAACCTTCTCTGGAAGGGTCCCGGGTGCTGAACATTGTACCGGTGGCCAGTGAAATGCTGCTGAGGACACAGGCCTGGGTCGAAGGAAACCGCCGGAGGGTGGATTGTTTGTCCAAAGGGCGATTGGCGTACGTATGGCTTCAGAACACGTCTGAACCGGCCTACAGGGATTTCGTTCGCTATTATTACGCACAGCAGGACAAAGAGGGTGTGATCATCGACGAACGATTCAATCAGGGCGGAAGACCTCCAGATTATCTTGTCCACGAATTAGCCCGTGAGCACATGGGTTACTTTGTAGGGCGTGATGGTGCTCCGGCCACTATTCCAGAGCTCGGAAATTTTGGGCCAAAGGTGATGATCGTCAACGAATCGGCCGGATCGGGTGG
>JAFGNQ010000278.1 GCA_016926925.1 Candidatus Aminicenantota bacterium | reverse complement strand
GGAAGCAAAGCCGAAATCCGGCAAACAGCCCAAGCACAAAAGCTGAGCTCCCGGATATCACTCAACCTTCATACGTGTTTCTCCTTACATTATGGAGAGCTCGTCACTTTCCGTTTTCGTCGAAGCCTCCCCGCCAACCACCATGCGACTCAAACGGACTGCGCCTCGCTCAAGCTTTTCGTTTGAAATTATTGCGATACTCAGGGACGAAAAATGGCTGCCCTTCTCTATCTTTTAATCCTATCATGGAAACCGGATGCCCGAGGCTCATACAGCTGGTTTACCGGATGTGTGGGAGTCTGTTATAATTCCTCTAATCGACCTGGATAATTCAGGCCAAAATAGGATTGTTAAATGATAGTCGGGATCGGAACGGACATCATCGAAGTCGCTCGAATAAAAAAATTGATCGACGGACAGGAACGTTTCAAAAAAAGAATATTCACGGCCTCAGAGATTGCCTACTGCGAGCGGAAAAAGAACAAGGCTCAGAATTATGCCGCCCGTTTTGCTGCAAAGGAGGCTTTTCTGAAAGCCATCGGGACCGGCTTGAGGCAAGGGATCTCTTTCAAAGAGATCGAGGTCGTGAACAATGAACATGGGAAGCCGGAGATTTTCCTCTACGGTACCGCTAAGGAATTCACTCTGAAAATGGGCGTCACAAACATTCAGGTTTCCCTGTCGCACCTCGGGGAAATGGCTGTTGCCGTCGTCACAGCAGAGACCCAGAGGGATGCTTCAAATCCTTAGTGAATCCGGCAAACGTCGACCCTTTGATTCCCGTTTCCGCATAAGTCGTATTTTATTGGATAACAAGCTTTTGCGGAGTAAAGTCCGTTTGAGTAGTCTGGTGGATGGGCAGAGTGGTCTAAAAGGTCGCTGGACGATTCGAGATCTGCAGGATGCAATCAGTAATCCAGCGTGCCTTCGTTGAAGCGTTTTTGCAGCACGCTGAGCATATCTGCGGTCATTGCGGCCAGATCGTAGCCGGGCTCCCAACCCCATTCTTCCCGGGCAGCCGTGTCGTCGATACTGTTGGGCCAGGAATCGGCGATGTCCTGACGGAAATCGGGTGCGTACTCACAGACGAATTCAGGGATATGCTTCTTGATATCGGCTGCCAGTTCGCCGGCGCTGAAGCTCATGGCCGTCACATTGAAATCCGAATGGTGTATGAGCTTGTCGAAGTCCGCCTCCATCAGATCCAGGGTCGCTTTGATGCAGTCGGGCATGTACATCATCGGGAGCCTTGTCTCTTCCTTGACAAAACAGGTGTAGTGTTTGTTCTTGACGGCTTCGAAATAGATGGCGACGGCGTAATCGGTCGTTCCTCCTCCCGGAAGAGTCTCGTAGCTGATAATGCCGGGATAGCGGCATCCGCGGATATCCAGGCCGAAGCGTTTGACGTAGTAGTCACAGAGCAGCTCTGCGGCCACTTTGGTCACTCCGTACATGGTCTTCGGCCTCAGGATCGTTTCCTGCGGCGTGTTGTCCAGAGGAGTCTCCGGGCCAAAGGCGGCGATGGAACTGGGAATGAAAATCCGTGTCATCTCGTGTTCTATGGCCACTTCCAGGATGTTGTACGTGCCGTTCATGTTGACGTCCCAGCAGAGCTTGGGATTTTTCTCCCCCACGGCAGAAAGGATTGCGGACATATGGTAAATTGTGTCGATGTCGTATTTCTTGACGACTTCTTCGATGGTTTCTTTCTTGGCGACGTTGATGAATTCGAACGGCCCGGAGTCACGCAGAGCCGGTTTGGGCTGTGTTCTATGCCCTGTGGCGAGTACGTTATCGTTGCCGTATTTTTCTCTCAAAGCCAGGGTTAGCTCGGAACCGATCTGTCCGACTGCTCCCGTGACCATTATTTTCTTCATTTCTTTTGCCATGGATACACCTCCGATTGATAAAAATATTACAGAGCATCTTTATATATTTCTCTGCTCGGGTTGTCAACCGGAAACCGGCTGACTTTAAGCATTTCGGAATCCATAATGGCGTACGACCTGTCTCATAAGGAAGGGGGAATATCTCCGGAACTGTCCGCCTTTGTCAAAGTCCCCTCCACACTCGGTATGCGACTCAAATGAACTGCGATTCGCTCTGGCTTTTCATCCGATACGATGCGACTCTTACGGACGATGAGTCGCTCTGTTGCGGAAAGGGATGTGCGCCTCACAATGAGTTTAATGAGGAAATCAAGGTCAATAATTGGTATACTAAGAGAGAAAAATATCATTTTTCATCAACACGACCAAGGCAAGAGACCATGGAAAATCGCGTCGTTCTGATAACAGGAAGCAGCAGGGGGATAGGAAAAGATATTGCCCTGAAGTTTGCGGGCAGCGGCGCCGATGTTGCCATCCATTACCTCGGGGACCGAAAATCCGCTCTTGGAGTGGCCCGGACAGTACGGGATAAGGGCGGTCGAAGCGCCGTTTTTCGTGCGGACTTGACAAAGGAAAGGGATGCCGCTTCCTTGATTCGCCGAGTTCAGGAGAAGTTCGGCCGCATAGACGTTCTCGTCAACAACGTCGGGCCTCTTCATTCGAAACCCTGGGAGGAAACAACGACTGCTGAATGGGAGGCCATTCTGAGAAGCAATTTGATGAGCGCTCTCTTTTGCATGCGGGCTGTGCTCCCGGATATGAGAAAGAAAAAATGGGGGCGGATCATCAACCTCGGATACAGCCGCGTCGAGCAATTGAGTGCCTACAGCCAAATCACTCCCTATGCGATTGCCAAGACCGGGCTTCTCATATTGACGCGATCCGTAGCCGCTTCGGAGGCCGACTCAAAGATTACGGTAAATATGGTTTCTCCGGGGCTCATGGAGGGGGGGGATCTCCCTAAAAATACCCGTATCCCTGCGGGTCGTCTAGGAAGATATGAGGATGTCTCCAGTTCCGTTTTGTTTTTAGCTTCCGATGATGCAGGGTACATCACGGGAACGAACCTGATCGTGGCCGGCGGTTGGAAGCTATAATCCGAAGCCTAATCCACCCTGAATTATTCACGAGTCGAGGTCGCTGCAAAGGCGAGGCAGCAGCATATGAGGCTGTAGTGAACTACGCCGAATGGGCTGCAACGAAGACTTTGTAGTGAGATCGGCTCGCCGGAGGTAAAAAACGCCGCCAATGAGTGAAAATTCTTTAAAAATATGAGTGGCGGCGGTTTTTATGAATGATTCAGGCAGGTGGATTTTGATGGTGAGTGTATTTCTCTCCCGCCTCACAAGCCCGAACTCGCTTTTATAGTCTTTGAAAGAAAATCCCGTTTCGTCTTTTTTGACGATCTTGAGGTAGGAATCTAAGTTCCCGATGAGATGGTTGTATGCGGCTTCGGCCGCCTCCTCGTCGGGATAAGGGATGACGATCATAGTGAAGGCCGTTCCGTCTCTGTCTTTATAATCGCCGACCACACCGAAGACATCTCCCTCCATGCGGAGGATGTCGCCGTCGCCGAAAGTAAAGATCGGCTGGAGCGAAACAGGGCCGCGGACGAGGAGTTCCGATCCCTCGACAAGGTTTTTTCGGGGCAGTACCGATAGCATTCCCGTTGCCGTTCCCTCTGGGATGGCCGCCAGGATTTTTCCTGCCAGAACAACCATAACCGGAATCAGCGATTCTTTTCCGTCGAAGTTGTTGACGAGGATGAAGTAGTTGTTTTTGAGGATGGTGAACTGGAGACGGTCAGCGGAGTTTCGTGCCGGCACATCCGGGTGCGGTGTTTCTTTCCCCTTCTTCATGAGGTAGATTCCCAGGGCCGCTTCTGCGTTTTCCATACGGTAGGCTTCCAGCCCGATTTCGCTCTGATCATTCCTGTAGTACTGCAGCGTCAATTCCTCGAATCCGAATTCGAGGAAGAGATCGGCTCCACCGTTGATGTAATCGAATAGGTTGCTTTTTATGAAATGCCGGGATTGTTCATGTCTCATCCAGCCTTTGACGAATCCGTCCTCGGGGAGCCGGAGCTGCTGCCCGTAGATTAAGACTGGAAAGAAGATGACAAGGATGAATACGCTCTTTTTCATGGGAGCTCGGCCGGTTTTTCTCAGACCTTAATGTGTTGGATTTTCTCGGGATTCGCGACGCCCAAACCCAAACGCTCGCCGTAGCGCAGGTATTCGGTCCATCTCGGATGTTCGTCTGTCTTGATACCCATTTCCTTTCTTTTGGCTACGATTTGGTTGTGGCAGATCAGATCCAGGGCAAACGGATCGGTCGCGAAGAACAACCTGTTGTAGATATAAGCGAACTTAGCGGCCGGCATCGGACCTCCCTCGCACTGCGCCCTCAGTCCGTCGGTAATGTTCAGGACGAGTTTATCGCGTATGACCGGAAAGGCATGAACTTCCGTGTTCACATTGAAAAAGATCGGTTTGTGGAGCCTGTTGGTGTTGCAGATAGCCCCGTAGCCGATGTTCTTCGTGGCCATGGAAATGCCGGAAGCCGTATTCTTGAAAACGGGGATGTTGATGATCTTGGTCAGCTTTTGTGTCAGGAGTTTTCCGAAATACGAATACTTGCCGTTGAACACGTGTTGATTCAGGTACACGGGATCTTTGGGGCCTTCCACATCCGCCCAGTAATAGGTGTCCATGTCGAACCTGTCTTCGCTGATGTGATGTCCGTTGGCATCGATGCTGCTGATGTTGTCCTTTTTTTCGCCCATAAAGGCCTCGGCGTCTATGGCCTGGAGACCTTCGATGCCGATTCCGGGATACCTCTCCGCCGTGAAACCCGCATCCGTGAGCATGTAATCCATGCGATCCCAGATGATGATATTTTCTTTCTTGATCCCACCTTTCACCAGCCAATCTATGGCGGCATCGACGACTTCCAGCCGGGTGCTGATCAGACCCGGGCCCACGGGATTCACTTTGATACCCACAACATCGTCTTTATCGAAGAAAAGAGAAAAGCTGTCCTCGAGGTTTTTGCCGGTCAACCGGGAAATTCCCTTTGCGAACATAGCACTGACGATTTCGGGGACGGGTTTTTCCTCGACCATGGCTCCTGGGTCATGGACTTCCACGACCCGTCCGGGGAATGGACCCGGAAGAGACATCTCCGTTCTGGGAACGGATAGAGCATCGGCGATGTTTGTTTTGGTCTTTTCGGGCGTCTCCTGGCCGGTTCGGCTGAGCGCCCAAACCGGGGCATGTCTCAAAATCAGCCCGAAGCCCAGGAGCGATCCGACTCCGCCGGTCGCCTTCAAAAACTCGCGCCGATTCACACTCGTTTTTATTTCCATGGATTGGTAAGCCTGTTTCGTCATGTTGTCCCTCCTTTTTGAGCCTCAGGCATGCTTATAGCACAAAGGCCGGGAAGAGTCAAAAGTCTGTGCCTCCGGGATGGACCCGTCCCGATTTTTCAAAAAATTTACGTTTTGGCTTGACAAAGAGGGAAAAGAGTATTATTTTGATTTAGGTGAACAAAATGGTAAACAAAATGCGTCAAAGGCTGACGGAAAGGCAGGGGAAAGTCCTGAAAGCTGTCGAAGACTTCATTCTGGAGTACGGTTATTCTCCCACGATCCGCCAGCTGGGGCGGCTTTTACAGATCGTCAATCCCTCGGCTGTTTTCAAACATATTGTGAGTCTGGAAAAGAAAGGATATTTGCGGAGAGATGAAGGGGAGATCAGACTCACCGGTTTCCCCGCCGCCGGAGGAGCACAGGCAAAAGTGCCGTTGGTAGGTTTTGTGCCTGCGGGCCATCCGAAGGAGGTTTTCGATCTTTCCGGAGAGGCGGTCGATGTTCCGGACTGGATGGTGGGCCGGAAGAGGGGCAACATTTTCTGCATCTATGTCGATGGGAAAAGCATGGTGGATGCCTACATCGATGATGGCGACCGGGTGCTGGTGGAAAGGACCAACTCCGCCAGCTCCGGGGAGATGGTGGTTGCCTTCCTGGATGACGGGTCCGTGACTCTAAAAAGGCTGCGGTTGGAGAACGGGAGCGTTTTCCTTGCCCCTGAAAACCCGGAGTTCGAGCCGATCAAAGTCAAAGAACTGAGGATCCTGGGAAGAGTGATCGGGGTCCTGCGTAAGTACTGACCTCTCAAAGCGCACCACACTCTTTTTACCCTGCTAAAAAAGGGTGGAGTGCCTTCGTTGCCTAAGAACAGTAGAAAATGCGAATGAGAAAAGGTGGAAAGAGATGAATAGAAGATGTATCGTCCATATCGACATCGATGCTTTTTTTGCGGCTGTCGAAGAGCTTCTCGATCCCTCTCTTAGAGGCAAGCCTGTCATTGTGGGCGGGCTTCCCCACGAGAGAGGAGTGGCCTCCACATGTTCTTACGCAGCGCGAAAATACGGCGTCCACTCGGGAATGCCTCTACGGAAGGCCTACGAATTCTGCCCCCACGGGATATTTCTCAGGGGAAATTACCAGGTTTACAGTGCGTTTTCCGACCGGTTTTTTCGCACCCTCTCCCGGTACAGCCCGGATGTCGAGGAGGCTTCCCTGGATGAGGCCTACGTCGACTTGACCCGATGCCGGCCCCTCTATCCTTCTTTCTCCCGGACAGTCCGGGAGATCAAACAGGCCGTCGAAAAAGAGATAGGGCTGGTTGTTTCCGTGGGGATGGGGCCGAACAAGCTCTTGGCCAAGCTGGCTACCAACAAGGCCAAACCCGGCGGTTTGGTCGAGGTCGCATCAGGAGAGGAGGAGGGATTTTTGAAAGACCTCGGGATCGAATCCTTGCCGGGAATAGGGCCCAAGACGCAGGTCATCCTCAGAATGCTCAACATCCACAAGATCGGTGATCTGTGGGGACTGCCGCGGGCGACCCTGCGATCCCTCTTCGGTTTGAACGGAGAAGAACTCTTCCTCCAGTCCAGAGGAATCGACAGCCGTCCCATCGTGACCGCCTCAGTCCCTAAATCCGTTTCCCGGGAGACGACATTTTTGGAAGACCTCTGGGATCATCGACTCCTCCTGGCGCACCTGGCCTATCTTTGTGACCGGTTGACTCTTCCGCTGCGAAAAGGTCGTCTGTTCGCCCACATTATCGAAGTGAAGGTCCGGTATTCGGACTTTCGGACCGAGGCCCGCCGAAGGCTTCTCGTCTCTCCTCTCCAGGACATGGGAGAAATTTTCACGATCGCCAAAGGATTGTTTCTTCATCTCTTTTCCGGGTCGCGCCTGTCTCTGCGTCTGGTGGGGGTGAAGGCCTCGGATTTGGTCAGAGGCCGGGCTCTTTCTCTTTTCGAGCCGTACTCGGAACGCCGGGAAAAACTGGGCATGGCCGTGGACCAGGTGAGAGAGAGGCACGGATTCGGCTCTCTGCTCACGGTCCGTGAAAAAATGCTGGAGAGTGTGTACCGGTTCGAGAAAAACCGGGGCTTTGTCTTGAAAACGGCGTCTCTCACAAAGTGAATACAGAGTTTGAGGCATAGAAAGGTGTTTGTGCCGCTGCGTGTCCATTCCGTATACAGCAAGGGGAAGGGGAGTATAACTCTACGGGAACTGGCCTCCTGGGTTTCCCGGAACGCACTCCCTGCCTCAGCCCTGTCCGATGTCGCCAACCTCTACGGTTGGGGCAAGTGGAAGAGGGCGGCTCTGGAGTCGGGGTTCCGCCCCCTCTTCGGCTGTGAGGTCGAGCTCGAGGGAAGGACCTATCTGTTCCTCGTCAAGAATAGAGAGGGGTACTGGAACCTGATGGAAATCCTTAACCGGAGGACGATGGCCGGGACGGAAGGGCTGGTCGTCATCCTCATTCCCCAGCCGGGAGAAGAGGAGTTCCCCGTGAATCTACCGGACCTTGCCGGAAGGGATTTCTACCTCGGAGCGGATTTCTTCAATTTCTCGAAAACCCTCTCGTGGATTTCGCAGTACGGTCTGCCTGGGGTCTGGGCCAATCCTCTAAAGTTCCTCACATCTCCTGAGAGGCTCGTCCTCCTTCATGCCATCCAGAAGAAGATTCCTTTTCCCCCGGAGAGGGACAGGCTGAAGCACAAGATGAAACTTTTCGGTCCGGGCCAGGAGGCCTTGGCCTTGAAAAAATTCGGAACAGATGCCAAAGAATTTTTCTTAAAAACTCTCGAAGTGGCGGATAAATGCCGGTTTTCCTTCGAGGGTGTCGTCCCGGCTCTTCCCGATGACCTCTTTTCCACAAGCCTGCGGGAAGTGGTGACGGATCGGTTGCGGAGCCGGAAAAACTTGAGCTGGAGAGAGCGGCAAAGGGCTCAGATGGAGCTTGAAGTTGTGGAACAGTCCGGTTTTGCCCCTTATTTTTTGGCCGTCCATGACGTGGTGGAGTTCGCCCGCCGCAACTGCATCCTTCACAACCTCAAGGGTTCGGGAGCTTCCTCTTACCTGGCGTATCTTCTGGGAATTTCCCACGTCAGCCCCATCGCATTCGACCTCTATTTCGCACGGTTCCTCAACAAAGGCCGTGACGACCCCCCGGATTTCGACCTGGATTTCGACTCCGGTATGAGAGACCGGATTCTCACCTATGTCCTGGAGAAATACGGCCGGGGACGGACCGGAGCCGCCTTTGTCTGCAGCCTGAAGAATTTCCGGGCCCGCTCCGCCCTTTACGAAACGGCCCGGGCATTCGGACTCTCTCCGGCCGAATCCCGTTCCCTGAGTAAGAGGGCTCCTTTCTTTGCGGAACCGGATTTTCTGAAGAAAGACAAGCCCTTGCCCGGATGCATGGAGATATGGAAGGCCGCCTCCGACCTGGGTTCGGTCTACAGCGAGAACTCCCTCCATGTGGGGGGAGTCATCCTCACTCCCGCTCCTGTGGACCGCTATCTTCCGCTGGCGGAATCGGCCAAAGGCTATGTCATGTCCCATTTCGACCGCGATGCCGTCGAAGACCTGAAACTCATCAAGCTCGATCTGCTTTCGGTGAGAGGGCTGGCGGCCGTCTCTGCCAGCAAAAAGATATTGAATATCCGGGACATCCCTCCCCGGGACCGGAAGACGTTCTCTCTTTTACGGGAGGCCCGGACCATCGGTTGTTTCCAGGTGGAGAGTCCGGCCATGATGAATCTTCTTCGCCGGATGAAGCCGGAGAATGTCTACGAGTTGACCCAGGCCCTGGCCCTCATCCGTCCCGGTCCCACCGAGAGCGGGATGAAGGAAGCTCTCCTGCGGAACAGAGAGGGCCGTCCCGTCTTTCGCGATCCGTTCTTGGCCAAAATTCTTCCTGAGACCGGCGGTCTTCTCCTCTACGAGGAGCAGGTGATGCAGATTGCCGACAGGGTGGCCGGTATGCCGCCGGAAGAGGGCGACCTTCTCCGGCGTGGTCTTAAGAAAAAGAAGCCCGATCCGCCGCTCAAAATGCAGTTTTTCAAAGGAGCCGGAGCGCGAGGATACACGACAGGGGAAGTCCAAAACCTTTGGAAAGTGATGAAGGAGTTTTCCTCCTACTCCTTCAACAAGGCTCACAGCGCCTCCTACGCCAACATGGCTTACCAAGCCGTCTATCTCAAGGCCCACCATCCGGTGCCCTACCTGACTTCGGTGCTCAATGCCGGCGGCGGCTACTACGGTCTGGCCGAATATGTCGAGGAGGCAAAAAGGCAGGGAATAAAGATTTTGGGACCGGATGCGAACCGGAGCGGATACCGCTTTGCGGTTGAAGGCAGAAACATCCGTGTGGGCTTGATGTCCATCAAAGGGCTGGCTCTCAAAACAGCGGAGAAGATTATCGCGGAGAGGGACAACGGGGATTATGCCTCCATCGAAGATTTCCTTTTCCGCGTCTCCCTCACCAAAGCAGAACTCTTTTCTCTCATCAAGGCCGGCGTGTTCGATTCCCTCGAGCCGCGAAGGACCCAGCAGATCCTCCGGTATTTTCGAGGCATCGATGGAATGGAACAGGTCATGGATCTCGATTCGAAGCAGAAAGAACGAATGATGGTCGAATCCCTCGGCTTTGACCCTGAGGGAGATTCCCTGTCTCTTTTTAGAGGGAAGAGGCCTGCCCTTCGTGTCAAAGACGTCAAAAACTATGTGGGACACACCGTGGAGCTCGTGGTCAGAGTGGTCGATGCACGGCTCAAGGATGTCGTCAACGGCAGAAAATACTTTTTTCTTTTCGAGGACGAGACCGGCCTTTTGGAGGGAGTGGGAGAGACCAAATGCCTGACATTCGACGGCCCGCCGGCCTGCTACCTGCGGGGAGAGGTGCGCAGCGACGGAAACGGCAGGGCCAAAGTCTTCAAGTGCACCTTCCTAAAGCCGTATTGACCGTGGTGAGTGTGCTTCGGTCACGGAAGAGGTCGGGTGCATTTCCGGTTCGGCAACGATCTTAAATCTTCACCCACCACCATGCGACTCAAACAGAATGCGACTCGCCCTCGCTTTCCCCTTGCCGCAATGCGGTGCTATTGGATGATGACCTTGTGCTTCCGCTGTATCCCGGAGTTCTATCGAGCAAACGAAAATGTTCGCGCTGATGTGCTTGAACTTCCTCATCTTGTCAGGTATATAATACGTATAGGAAAAACGAGGCTGTTTGAGCTAAAAATTGAGAGGGGTATAAAATGGCAAGCGAACATCGCGGGCGCGTATTTGCCGGGTTGCTGATCATTCTCATCGGCGTGGCTTTTTTGCTCTCCAGCTTAGGCTACATCGATGTGGGGGATCTCATCGCAGACTACTGGCCTTTGATACTCGTGTTTATAGGTCTGTGGCAGCTCTTGGTGCATGATTTCCGTAATCTGTTATCGGGAATCATCCTTATCATCGTGGGATGTGTTTTTATGTTGATGAAGTGGGATATCCTCGAATACGGGGCCTGGAAGATAATCGCCGGTGCGTTGATCATCTTTCTGGGTCTCTGGGTGCTGTTTCGCCCCCGATTCAGAACTCGACCGGGAGGGTTTCCCGAAATCAAGGGGGATGACCTCGATGCCTTTGCTCTGTTTTCCGAATGCAAGCGCAGAATCGAGTCAAAGGCTTTCCGTGGCGGCAAGGCTACGGCCGTTTTAGGGTCGGTCAATCTTGACTTCGAGGATGCCCGGCTGCAAGGCGGCAAGGCAGGTATCGAGCTGACGACCCTGTTGGGCAGTATCGAGATGAGAGTTCCGAGGGATTGGAACGTCGAGATCGACAGCAACGCGATATTAGGATCCATTGAAGACAAGCGGAAAATGAGGCCTTCGGAATCGATGAATGCAACGCTGTTTCTAAAAGGCACCGCCGTCCTTGGATCCATCGAGATCACGAGCTGATCGCCCTTAGATTTTTTGACCGTGGTCCAAACTTAGCTGTGGTTCGCAGTCACTGCACCCTGTGATTCCATAGGCTTTCGATACAAAGGTTTCAAGTTCGGCTTCCATGAAATTTGATGACTTGTCAGCTGCAGCGAAAGATCCGCTTGAAATAGTAATTGTGCGATGGAATAATAGTAATCTGATATGAATTGTATAAAAAGGAGCTGCGGATGAAGCGAGATGATGTCTCCATTGTTCTCTGCGGCGCCGCCGGTCAGGGGATCCAAACCGTTGAGCATATTCTCGTTCGCCTCTTGAGGCGTGCCGGATATCATGTGTTTGCGACCAAGGAGTACATGTCGCGAATAAGGGGCGGGAGCAACTCCACTCAAATACGTGTATCCGGGAGGAGAGTGGCGGCTCCTTCCGACAGGATTGATATCCTGCTTCCTTTCCACGACAAGGCTCTCCGGCATCTGAAGAGCCGCATTGTCCCGGAAACGACCATCGTCGGTGACAGAAAAAACATCTGTAAGGACTGTCCCGCTGAAGCCATGACTTTTCTCGATGCGCCCTTCGCCGAGATCGCAGATGAAGTCGGGGGCAAAATTTTCATCAACATTATTGCAGCCGGAACGCTCCTGGGAATGCTCGCTGTCGATTTCAAGCTGGTCCGCGGATTCATCCGAAAGTATTTTGCCAATAAAGGGGAGCCGATCATTGGAAAGAATCTTGCCGCCGTGGAACGGGGATACGTCATCGGGAAAGGAATTTTGGAATCGGGTCAAATAAACATTCCGACAGAATTGACTCAATCCGATGACAACATATCCAAAAAGGAGATTTTGGTGAACGGAGCCGAAGCCGTAGGCCTCGGTGCGCTTGCAGGAGGCTGCAATTTTCTGTCGTCTTACCCGATGTCACCGTCGACGGGGATTATGGTCTTTTTGTCACAACAAGCCGGTAACTGTGACATTGTCGTAGAACAGGCAGAGGATGAGATAGCCGCGATCAACATGGCCCTGGGAGCCTCCTATGCCGGAGCGAGGGCGATGGTCACGACGTCCGGAGGTGGATTTGCCCTCATGACGGAAGGCGTGAGCCTGGCCGGCATGATCGAAACACCGGTCGTCATTCATTTAGCACAGAGGCCCGGCCCGGCAACAGGCCTGCCGACGAGGACCGAACAGGGAGACCTGGATCTCGTTCTCTATGCCGGACACGGCGAATTTCCGCGCATCGTCTTTGCTCCCGGGTCGCTGGAAGAGGCCTTTTTTCTCACGCATAAGGCTTTTCATCTGGCCGATAAATTTCAAGTTCCGGTCTTCATCCTTACGGATCAATACATGATGGATACGTTCTACAATGTTTCCCCCTTTGATTTAAAGGAAGTGAATGCCGCAAAACACATTGTCCGAACGGTCCGTGACTACAAGAGGTTTGCGCTCACGGAAAACGGCCTTTCTCCCCGTGGTATTCCCGGTTTCGGTCTTGGTTTCGTGGGAGTCGACAGCGACGAACACGATGAGGAATCCCATATCACCGAAGACCTGGATCTGCGGACAAAGATGGTCGATAAAAGGCTCAAGAAGCTCGATTCGATCAAGGAGGATATTATCCCACCGGAGCTCATCGGAGCCCAAGGCTACCACAGTCTCATTATCGGATGGGGTTCGACCCTGCATGCCATCAAAGAAGCCCTTCGCATTCTCTCGAGGGATGATGTGGCCTTCTTTCATTTTAAGCAGGTCTACCCCGTTCATCATGAAACAGGAGCTTATCTCAAGAAAGCCGCACGAACCATCCTCGTCGAGAACAATGCCACCTCTCAGTTCGGCCGGCTTATCAGGCTTGAGACGGGATTCGCTGTGGATGAGAAGGTCCTCAAGTACAACGGCCTTGCTTTCACTGCAGAAGAGCTCGTGAGCCGTTTCAAAGAGATGATCGATTAGGAGAAGACGATATGGACCCCAAAAAATTTGATATGGGTGATATCGATATCGCCTGGTGTCCTGGCTGTGGTAATTTCAGCATACTCCAGTCCTTGAAGCTGGCTCTTGCCGAACTCGATCGAAAGCCGGTGAACGTCGTTTTGATAAGCGGTATCGGCCAGGCGGCGAAGATCCCGCACTATCTCAAGGTGCATTTTTTTAACGGCCTTCACGGAAGAGCCCTGCCTCCGGCTACAGCCATAAAAGCCGTGAACCCGAAGCTGACGGTCATTGCGGAAAGCGGTGACGGAGATATGTATGGAGAGGGAGGCAACCATTTTCTCCATGCTATTCGCCGGAATCCCGATATCACCAACATCGTGCACAACAACATGGTTTACGGTCTGACCAAAGGGCAGGCCTCACCGACGAGCTCATTGGGATTTCGAACGCCGGTCCAGGTTAGAGGTGTTTTCCTGGAGCCGTTCAATCCGTTGACTTTGGCTATCGCATTGGGAGCGCCTTTCGTCGCCAGGACTTTTTCCGGAGAAATCGACAAAACCAAAGAGATTTTGAAGAAAGCCATCGCTTTCAAGGGCTACGCACTCGTCGACATCCTGCAACCATGCGTGTCCTTCAATAAAGTGAACACTTTCAAGTGGTTTCAAGAGAACACGTACTGGCTCGATGATTCTTACGATCCGAAAAACAGAGATGCGGCTATGCAGGTTGCACTCCGAAGAGACAAGCTCCCCCTTGGTTTGATCTACCGTGCCGCAGGCAAAAAAACATTCGAAGAAAACAGCGGAATCTATGAACGGAGCCAAACCCCTCTGGCGTTGAGAAGTACTTCTCGAGCTGCAGTGCTCAAGAAAATAATCAAAACTAAAATTGCGTAGGAGAAGATCCCGACCTCAATACGCGGTCCATCGGAGATGATCATCCGATAATGATTTCCTGGGGGATCTCTCGTAAATTGAAATGGGAAGCCATGCTCCGGCAGTAGGCGCCGGCAGAAAGAAGGGCGAGAATATCCCCCCGCTTCGGGAGGGGCATCCAAACTTCCTTACGGAAGACGTCTCCTGTTTCGCACAGGTTTCCCGGTACGGTCATGCGAACCATTTTTTCTGATGCGACTTGGCTGCAGTTGATGATGTGATGATGAGCCTGTGTGTAGATGGCCGGCCGTGGGATTGTATTGAAAGTGCCTCCATTAACGCAGGCGAAGAGATTCCCATAGCTTTCCTTTACGTATTCAACCCTTAACAGCAGGACACCTGCATCTCCGACCAGGTATTTTCCGGGCTCGACGGCCAAGGACTTGATATCCAACCGCTCCGACGAAAATCTTTGGGCAATGTGCTCTGCGTATTTATCCAGGGGAAACAGGTCTTGGTCCTCCGAGTATCGGGGCCCGAAACCGCCTCCCAAGTCGATGAGTTCGAGGGGAAACCCCCTCTGTTGTACGTCTAAGGCTTTCCGGAACATTATATCCACTGCCGATTTGACGTCCTCGAAATTCTCACTCGTCCAACCGGATCCCAGGTGCTGATGGAGCCCCACGGGATTAAAACCGTACAAGGATGCTTTCTCGACCGCCGGAATCACCTTTTTTTCTTCCACTCCGAATTTGACCGGGGTTCCGTCCGAAGTTTTCGCTCCGGCCGTTATAGCTTTAGGGCTGAATCCTGTGCCGATTCCAGGATTCATCCTGATCATGACTTTTATTTCTCTGCTCCTGCACACACGGTTTTTGACTTCCCTCATGAGCTCGAGCTGTTCGATAGCGTCGATTGTGACAATTATGTTGTTACGTTTGAAGACTTTCTCGAGATCCGAGACACTCACGCTCGTTCCCGTGAAGAGGATTCTATCTTCGGGAAATCCTGCCTTGAGTGCGGCATCCACTTCTCCAGGCGAGACGGCGTCTATCCAGCAGCCTTGGCTCAAGAGTGTCTTCAGAATTTCCGGGTGAAAATTGGCTTTCATCGCGTAACATATTCTGAGTTTTTGAGGGATTGCCTTATTGAAGAGCCGTCTGAGGTTATCGCAATTTGTCCGGACTTGCTCTCTGTCGTAGACGAAGAGAGGCGTTCCATACGACTCGGCGATACTCTCCGCCGTCCTCCCTCCCAAGCAGAGTTTTCCATTTTCGGCCTTTAAAAAGCGGTTCTCCCACCAATACATGTTTCCCTCTCTCTCGGAGCTGTTTTTTCCTCATTCCCACAATCTTGATTTTATTGGGTTTGATAGGTTCGAGCCCGACTTTTTGAGCTTATTCTTCAGAGAACAAATCGAGCTGACCTTTTCTTGCCCTGTCTATGAGCTGTTTAAGGATGGGGTATTCTTTCACGAGGGATTCGGGGATGTCCAGTTTATCACCCGTGATCCTGTTTCTTATTTGAAGAGCGTTGGCCATGGCTTGTCCCCGGTAGTGATTGTTCGTTATGACAAAAACTTTGCCGCTCTTCTTCCCAAGCTGTTTGATCCTCTCCACCCATTCCTCCAGCTCGTTTTTTGTGTACAGATAGTCGTATCTGGCGTCCCGCCCTGCATCCTGTTTGAACCAGTTCCGGTAATTCCGTCCATGCAGCCTTACGTAGGCGAATTCGGGATTCGTGGCGATGCTGCTGGGCTTTAAGGAATTTCCGATCACGGGCTGGTCTATGTTGACGTAGCATACTCTGTGCTCGGCCAGAATACCGAAAAAACGCGAATCCGACCAAGAACCATGCCTGACTTCCAAGGCTAGAGGATAATCTGCCAATCTCTCAAAGAGATTTACGAGATAATGGGTGTTGGCAACGGTATTTGCGAACGACCAGGGAAATTGAATGAGGATTGCTGCCAATCTCTCATGGGCTCTGAGAGGTTCAATGCCAGTTTTGAAATCGTCGAAGTCTTTTTGTGAGAGATCCTGCGTCTTGTGCGTAAAAACCTGATTAAGCTTGACGGCAAATAGAAATTCCGGGAAGCCCTCGACCCTCCGAACCCAAGAGAGGCACATGCGCAAAACCGGCTGCCTGTAAAAAGTGCTGTTGATCTCGATGATATTGATGAATTGTCCCAGGAAAATGAGGGGATGAAACCCTCTTTCTTTTCCCGCCGGGTATACGATTCCCTCCCAGTCCTTATAGCTCCATCCTGCCGTTCCGATAAAGTATTTGGCCACCTCGCTCTCCATTTTAATAGATAATGCCGAATTAGCCAACATTCATTTCGAGCGGGATGAACTTCCATCTCTGTGACAAAGATATTGAGATGGGGAAGCAGGGGGAAAAAGCGTATGAATGACTCAGGTCCGCAGGGCAAATGCGATCTGGCTTGCAATAAAAGCCGTACATACGAGGAAAGCCAGCGCGAATCACAGTCCGTTTGAGTCGCAACAAAAAGAATTTGCACCGGGGAATCATTTTGATTATCATTTGACATGAATTCCCAGGTGGAGAAAAATCAAGACTATGACAAAAAAATTGCCTGTCTGTTTTCTGCTTCTTATCTCTATTCTGAGTTGTGCTCCGGAAGGAGACGGGCTTTACACGATCGCCATTTTTCAAGTCAATGATGCGCCCACGCTGAATGTCGTTCGTGAAGCATTCATCCAGGCATTGAGTGATAACGGTTTGAAAGATGGAGAGAATGTCACGCTGATCATAAAGAATGCCATGGGTGATATCCCGGAAGTGCAAAGGATCGCTCAGGATTTTGTTATTCGGAAAGTCGATATGATCGTTGCCTTTTCCACTCCAAGCTTCCAGGCTGCTATGCATGCAACCAAGGATATCCCGGTCGTCTTTTCCTCTGTTGCCAATCCCTACCTGGCAGGCGCCGGAGAATCGTCGGATAGCCGGGTGCCGAATGTTGCAGGAGTGTCCTCCGAGGGACCCATAAAGGAAACACTGGCCTTCATCAAGGAGGTTCTTCCGAGTGCCGAGAGAATAGGCACTCTCTGGACACCGTCTGAACTCAATTCCAAATATTATCTTGATCTTGCCATCGAAAGTGCAGACAGGCTCGGTATGGAAATAGTCGCCGTCCCGATTGCGAATTCGAGTGAGGTGTTGCTTTCCACTCAGGTTTTGATCAACGAGAAGGTAGATGCCATATACCAGATTTCCGATAACACGATCAACGCTGCCTTCGAGGCCGTGGGAAAGATAGCAGAGGAAAATGGGGTTCCCCTGTTTGGCGGACAGCCTTACTCGACCCAGCTCGGGGCTTGTGCCGCCATGGGTTGGGATTTCTTCGATATGGGATACAAGGCGGGGGAGATTGCTCTCCGGATCAAGAATGGCGAAGCTCCTGCCGACATTCCTTTTCAGTATATGCAGGAAGTCCAGCTTCATCTCAACCTGGAAGCGGCTCAAAAGCAGGGTGTCCATTTCTCTCAAGATGTCCTGCGGCGTGCCGATGAAATCCTTCCTAAAACAGAGAGAATCTCTGGAAATGTATGAATTCATGAAAAAAAATTTTCTGTTGATTTTCACGGGTGCCGCTTTTTTCATAGCCGGATTTCTCTTTTTTGTAATCGCTTCCTTTCATCTATCGAAACCGGTCGCAGGCGACCGGATTTCCGTGAAGGGAATAGGAGGCAAGGTCGAGATTCTCACGGACAGATGGGGCATTCCACATGTCTTCGCTCAAAATGAAGAAGACCTTTTTTTTGCCTGCGGTTTTCTTCATGCCAAAGAGAGGATGTGGCAGATGGAACTTCAAAGAAGGGCCGGTTCAGGAAGACTGTCGGAAATCCTGGGGAAAGAGGCACTGGACAGAGATCGTTTTTTGAGAAATCTGGGCCTGAAAGAGGCCGCTCTGAGAAGTTATGAAAAATTGTCTGCGGAAGAGGGGCGTTTGATCGCGGCCTACAGCCGAGGAGTCAATTTTTGGATGCGGTCACGAGGATGGAGTTGGCCTCCGGAATTTCTCATTCTGAGATTCCGGCCTGAACCGTGGCATCCTATAGACAGCTTGTTTGTGAAAGAAGTCATGTCTTTGCTCTTGTGCGTCGACTACCCGAGTGAGCTCATAAGGGGGAACTTGGCGAAAAGGATGGGTTCGGACAAGGCTCTGCAGATCCTTGAAGAGGAAGTCAAAGAGATTCCGGATGAGATTGGAGAATCCTCATTGGCTAAACTCAGCGAGGTTCTTTTTACGGGAGGAAGCAACAACTGGGTCGTTTCCGGAAATTTAACGAAAAGCGGCAAGCCTCTTCTGGCGAACGATCCTCACCTTCAGATCAGCACCCCGCCTATTTGGTATGAGATGCACCTTCAGTGCCCGACCCTCAATGTTGCCGGAGCGAGCATTCCCGGAATTCCGTTTGTCGTGATCGGGCATAATGATTTCATTGCCTGGGGCGTGACGAATTCCGGAGTCGATGTTCAGGATTTGTACATCGAGAAGATCGATACGGCTCAGGAAATGTACTTAGGTCGGGAAGGATGGAAGCCCCTCCGGAAAACAGAAGAGGTTTTTCACGTCAGAGGCCGGAAAGAGCCGGATAGAATGGCCATCTGCTGGACAGAGAGAGGGCCGATCATCTCTCCGGAAATTGTCGAAAGCCTCACTCCTGTTTCTCTGAGATGGTGCATCCATGACGGCGGGCGGGAATTCAAAGCTTTCTTCAAGTTGAACAAAGCACGGAATTGGGATGAGTTCAGGGAAGCTCTCTCTTTCTACAGCGCTCCTTCACAAAATATCGTCTATGCCGATATCGAGGGGAATATAGGGTATTGGCTTATGGGGAAAATCCCTCTTCGTGATGAGAATTCAGCTCTATTTCCGTTTCCCGGATGGCTGGAAAAAGGGCATTGGAAGGGATTTCTGGAGGAAGAGAGAAAAGCCTATATCTACAATCCTCCGGGCGGGATTATCGTAACAGCCAACAACAGGATTCTACCGGAATCTTTCCCGCACTACTTGAGTGTCGATTGGGACATGCCTTTTCGCGCCGACCGCATCAGGGAGTTGTTGCTTCTAGAAGAACGACATGATATTGCTTCTTTCCAAAAAATCCAGAGTGATGTTTATGCCAAAAATGGAGAAATGTTTTTTCAAGTGCTGCAGGAACTTCAGACGGAGCAAGGGGAATCGGAACAAGCCCTCGAGATTCTTAGAAGCTGGGACCGCCTGATGAGCTCGGGGAAGGCTCCTCTCCTCTACAAGACGTTCCTTGATATTTTCAGTGAGGAGACCTTGAAGGACGAACTCGGTGAAGATTTTCGAAGTTTTGACTTCCTCTTTCGGCGCAAAAATGCCGGGTTGATGAGAATTTTATCCGACCCGGAATCACCCTGGTTCGACCGGAAGGATACGCCTCGTGTGGAAGACAGAAGCGACATCGTGAAGTTGAGCTTGAAAAGAGCGATGATACGGCTTCGGCGGGAATACGGTCCGCCTGAAAAATGGGACTGGAAGACCATCCATTCGCTCCGTTATGAACATCTTCTGGGGAGAGTGGCGATTTTTCGTTTTTTGAATAGAGGTCCTTATCCGCTAAGCGGGGATGCGTTTACGGTGAATTCGACATACGCTTTGGGGAATCATACAACGCATGGGCCCAGTTACCGCCAGATCGTCGATCTTGCCGATATCGAGAAATCCGTTTGTGTTATCACTTCAGGTCAGAGCGGCCATTTTCTCAGCCGGTACTATGACAATCAGATACCCCTTTGGCTCAAGGGACAGTACCATCCTATGCTGTTTGAACGAAAAGACGTGGAGGTTGACGCTCAAGGACGTCTGCTGCTGATGCCGTCGTTCTCAAAGTGAGGGATTTCCCTGTTCGAGGGAAAAAGAAATAGGATGTTGCGTGGAGAACGGAACGTCAAGTTATCGGAGATTGGAGTTGATACAATCGACAGCGAAGTCTTGATATAATGGGACCGAACAAGCGAGGCGTGAAAAATGAATATTTGTCGATTATTAAATGAAAATCAGATTTTTCTTGATTTAGAATCAGGGGAAAAGACCGAAGTCTTAGGTGAGTTCGTCCGCAGATTAGAAAAAAAAGGTTTGATAAAAAACGCAAAGACAGTTTTGAAGGAATTGATAGAAAGGGAAAACCTGTGCAGCACCGGGCTTGAAAAGGGAATTGCGCTGCCCCACACTTTGACTGAGGAAGTTGAAGAACCGTTTCTCGCGCTGGGTCTGATCAAAGATGGAATGCAGTATGAGTCTTTGGACAATAATCCCACCTTTGTACTGCTGTTGATTTTAGGGAACAAAAAGGATCCTGGATCTCAACTTAAAATTATTGCGCATATCTGCCGGCTGGTCAAAGAAACGGATTTTGTCGAGCGCGTAAAAGCCATCGGATCTGCCCGGGATATTTGTTCTCTTTTGGATGATGTGGAAGGAAAGATAGGATGAAACTTCTTATTCTCATCCTTAATAAAGTGGAAAAACTGGAAGAAGTGCTTGAGGGCTACATTGAAATCGGAGTCACAGGCGCCACTGTTATCGACAGCATTGGGATGGGCCATATCATAAGCAAGGAAGTCCCCATTTTTGCCGGGTTGCGCTTTATGTTTGCCGGTTCAAAACCCCACAACAAAACGATAATTTCCGTGATAAAGGATGAAAAAGAAGAATCCGTGATCCATCTCCTCACAAAAATTCTCGGTGATTTGAACAATAAAGGAACCGGAATTGTGTTCACGATTCCGGTCGACCGGGTCGAAGGATTGATGCCCGAAATTTGATTGTATGAAAGCCCTTTTTGCTTTTGGCCTGCTCATATTCCTTGCCTTCTTGGGCTCGCGGTTCTTAGTCCGCAAAAGAACGCTTTCCCCATTAAATTACATCTACCTCTCCGGTCTGCCCTACATCTTCCTCGGCCTTTATTTAGGACATCAAGGCTTGAATGTATTGAGCCGGCAAGTGTTGGCTGGGCTGACTCCCATCATCAGCCTGGGTCTGGGATGGATCGGATTCTTATTCGGATTTCAATTGGAGGCTAAATATCTGAAAAGATTCTCCCGAAAGTATATAGGGCTCTCTGTCCTCAAATCCTTTTTTGTTTTCATATGTGCATTTGGTGTGATGGTTCTTCTCATCCCTCGTTTTTTCCCGAATCAACCTTCATTTCTTCTTCATGGGATGGCCGTGGCATTCGGTCTGGTCGCGACAGCCAATTCACCGACACTCCTGAATGCGGCCGCTTTTGTTCTTCCTTACCGGGGCGATTACTTCTATTTGGCACGTTTTTTAACCAGTGTGAGCGGATTTTGGGGGATTTTCGGCCTCTCCCTGCTGTTCTCGTTCTGGCATTTCCCTATAGCCGAGACTCATATTTTTACTCGGGGTGCAGCTCTCTTTCTTGGCACCACT
>JAFGNQ010000277.1 GCA_016926925.1 Candidatus Aminicenantota bacterium | reverse complement strand
CCCGATTTCGATCCCGCCCGGAAGTATCCACTGATTCTGGAAATCCACGGAGGCCCCTGGGCCAATTACGGCGACCGCTTCAGCGTGGAAAAGCAGCTCCTGGCGTCGGCCGGTTATGTCGTCCTCTATACCAATCCCCGGGGAAGCACGAGCTACGGTGAGGAATTCATCAATCTGATCAACCACAACTATCCCGCCGACGATTACTACGATCTCATGTCGGGTGTGGACGCTGTTATCGATAATGGATACATAGACAAGGACAACCTCTTTATCACTGGCGGAAGCGGCGGAGGCATCCTCTCCTGCTGGAGCATCGGAAAAACCGATAGATTCCGGGCAGCGGCGCCCCTCTATCCCGTTGTCGACTGGTACAGCGAAGTCCTGACCTGCGATATCGGAAGCATGTCGGTGAACCATCATTTCACTGGTCTTCCATGGGATAATGCCAAACACTACAGGAAATACTCTCCCATTTCCCTCGTCGGAAACGTAAAAACCCCGACCATGATCGTCACCGGCGAGCAGGATTTCCGCACGCCTATGTCGCAATCCGAAGAATATTACATGGCTTTGAAGCTTCAAGGTATAGAGGCGGTGCTCGTCCGATTCGCCGAAGCGAGCCACGGGATAACCAGCCGGCCGAGCCAGCATCTCTCCAAGATGCTGCACATCATCGCCTGGTTCGACCAGCACAAAAAGACTGAGTGATAAAACTAAAAAGAGAATTGAAGAATGGAATTTACACGGGCTTGACTTGCTTTATAGCTTTTCGCCCCGTTTTTATCAGCCAGGAGTCCGGATGTCTGAAAATCATCACGGATTACAGCCGGAATGTTTTGCAGTTAAACAAGGAGTCAGTGCAATCTCATCAGCCTTATCTCTCTACTCATAGCTGGGGTTGATCCGGAAGAGGGGAGGCTTACTGTAAGAGTATAATTTCCTGGGGATAGGGGGACCAGATCCAGAAGAAAAACCGCACTCCAAGTCCTTGATTTTTCTTCCCAAAATTCCTTTAATCTTTTGAAACCTATAGACTGTGAACCGCTTTTTTCATTTGAAACAGTGAATTCTGGATAGGCCGGAATCTTGTTTTTTGGAAATAAGATTTGCATAAACACGGAAGCGCTCGTTTTGCTCCCAAATCGATTCGTAACGGATGGATAAAACTTGAGTCGGCCGCTTTCAAGGCCGCCGTCTTTTGCGGAAAGCCGGAAGGAATCTTTTGCCTTTTCTTCGCTTTTGGCCAAAACTCCCAATACACAATTCATAATTGTTGCCTGTTCGACCTCTTCAAAATCCGGGAGGGTATAGGATGATTCCCATGTGCCGATTTCATTCGTCTGTTGATTCTGGAGAGCGAAGACTATTTGATACGATCCTTGCCGCAAGGGGATTTCCGGCCCTATGTAGTGATAGCAAAGGTATTCTGTGGATTCGATTCGTTTTATGAAGGAAGAATCCAGATCAAAATGGAGTGGAATTTTCCCTGCGAAGGCTTTTTCACCTCCTTGTTCTTCTTTGATCCATATATGGAGGTCGAATTTCTGAGGACCTTGGAGAAGACCCCTCTTTAAAAATAAATCTCTTGTTGGAAGAGCGATATTCATCCATGGCTGAACTTTTTTAGATGCCTTCCGAAAGGGAACGAACTCTGCTTCAAAGGAGAGCTCTTTAAAAAAGGATGGATTGTAGCAGGAAGAAACAAGACGCATTTTTTGTTCCTCTCTATCAGAATAATCGGCGTAACCTTTTCTGTGGCGAACATCCATGGAGGAGCGATGAACTTTGACTTTTATATCGTGATGTTTATCATCCGGCTTTTTCCTGGGAGGATAGTAACTCAGTTGATAATAATAGTTCAGGTCTGTGTTTAAAGTTTTAACCAAGACATCGTATTTTTTGGACCCTCTCAGAGCGAGTGCACCTGTATTTTCGGATATCCATGATAAGTTTCGAATCCTTTCTAATTTGGAGCTCGCCTTCCCGGTATAGAGTGAAGTCAAATCCGTATGGCGGATTTCAGCGTCGGTTGTGACGAAGTATTTCGTGAATGTTCCCGGATCAAGAGTATAAATGGAAATATTGTTGGCATTGGAGAAGCTTACCAATTTTCTTATCACTTCTTCTCCTGTCATGGCCTCTTTTGCATCGAGTATATCAAAGGGATCGAAAATCCTAATTTTCCCGGCATCAATTTTTCTGTTTAATGGAATGAGTGTAGGAATACCGTCGCTGATGAACAGGAGCGATTTTCTTCCAGGCAAATCCTTAACCATATGAGCAATAGTAAAAATTCCCCCCAATGTTTTCTCGAATTTGGCCTTTTCTTGCCATATGTTTTCCTGCTGTGTCCATTGCTTCAATGTACCAAAATTGACGTCGATTGTTTTCGCCATGTTTCGAAAATCGTCGAGTCCTATCCCTTCGGCTAATGCCAGTTCCCAGGCATCCTCTGAATTGTCAAACCACATTCCCATCGATCCTTGGAACAATGTATTTCGAATCGACTTCTCTTTTTTCGTAAATGGCTGAAGAATTTCCAATCCTTTTTTTTCACTCAAATAGACAATCATAACTTCTGCCCCGAGCTGTGTTACGGATAAAACCTCATCTACAATTTTTTTGGCGGCCTTGTTTAAATTTCTTGACAGTGAATTGATCCCATCGAATACGACGACCAGTTGTTTTTTTGGCATGGGGATATCTTTTGGACTCTTGATTGTTGTTTTGTCTTGTTTCTCCTGAGGCATTATCTTGCTTGGGGTAAAGTTTATGAGGTCGCATGAATTGATGGGAACTTGTTTTCCATCTTCGAAGAGTTCGAATTCCTCTTGAGTCAGATCTGTAATAAACTTTCCAGACATCGTGACACTGACATCGACCAGCACCAACCTGACTTCCACTTCATGTTCTTCAGGCAGATTTTGTTTTTGCTCGCCGGAAATGGCAAAAAACGCACATAATAGAAACAATAAGGATGAAAAAGACAGACCTTTACACTTTTTAAGATTAGCTTTATCCATTTTCCCCCCTCTTTTTAACAATAGCAAAATTCCAAGCTCTATTCCAGAAATACTTAGTGATCCCCCATGCGTTCCATCTTTTGAATCAGCAGGAACTTTGCCGAAGTCAGCTGAAACGATACATCAAGAAGCGAACGAGCGCGGCTTTTACCGTCCCCAGGATGTATTTCCTGTAGATTCTTTTGCTGATGAATATCTTGCCTTCGGCTTGGATGTCCTCTACGGTGTCCGCAACCACCGCTCTTATGACGGCCGACCACATTTTTTGGCTGGGTGTGAGAGAAAAAAATCGAAGAGGAATGATGCGAGGATTTCAAATGACATCAGGGTGAGAAATTGCACGTATCCTTTAAAGTGCTGGATTCGAGAAGTTCTCCTACGAAAAGACTGGAGTTCTTCACGAAGAAAACCGTCGGGAGTCTCCCAGCAAGCTTTTCCAATCGCTCCGCATAGGCTTTCTCCTCGCCTTTTTCCGTACTCGCCAGGCCCATAAAAACCACCTCGGCATTGGCGCTCTCTTCGTGGATCAAATCGAAAACACTCATATCCTCGGGCTTGATGATGACATTCGGCTCGGCGTCGATACGGATTTCGGGAAGCAGCTCCTCCAGATGCTTTTCGGTTTGTTCTTTCATCATCTCGTTGGAAGCGATGCTCATGATTTTGATTTGAGCATCGCGCCACTCGGGATTCCTTTTGAGTAAATAGGCAAGAAGGAGCATGAGGTCCCCGTTCCTCTGAAGCCCTCCCCACCAGATATGGATGATCCTATCAATGGCCTTACGCCGGTAAATATGGCGGGGTTGGGTGCGTCCGATGACCAACGAGATGTTGAGAGTTTCCAAGCGGCGCATAACCTTTAGAAAGTCGGTGATGCGCTCTATTTTGTTCGGCCAACCCAGAAGCACTGTGTTGCTCTGAAGGGCGCCCATTCCGTTGGCTTGGGCTACACTCGTGATTCCTTCCACAACATCCTGAATTGCGTCAACTTCGGCGAACACGACGAGCTCCTCTTCATCGAGTATCTTTTGCATCTTCAAGCGGCGGTTTTCCAGTTCGAGATCCTCGCTCATCAAGTCGCCGACGACAAGCTCACAAACCGTGACCACCCCGCGCCCCTGCGAGAACCAGTTGCCGAAACGGATGAGATCCAGATGGTCTATAGGATCGGGAACGAATACGAGAATATGTGGACGCCAGTTCCTGGCGCTCATGGGCCGCCGAGCGAGCTTGATGAGGGCCCAGCGAATCAGAGCTTCGTACAGTCCGCGCCTGACGTCATCGCCGCACTCGCGCTTTTTTCTCCGGGATAAAAAGATCCATAAAAGCAGCTCTGCGGTCACGGCAATCGCGCCGGAAACCGGGCTGATGAGGAACATGGCGAAGACACATCCTGCTCCCCCTAGCAGGCTTATCTGCCAGGGGATTCTCAATTTCGGCCGCCACGAAGAATCGCCGCTCAGCGTTTCGAAGGCGGCAACGAGATTTATGGTTCCGTAAACGGTGAGGAAAAACATCGACACGATCGCGGCGACGGCGTTCAGATTACCGAGAAAGACGGCCCCCAGCGCTATGGCGACGGATACGATAAGGCCTGGCAGCAATTCTTTCCAGTCTCCGGTCTCTTTGCCAAGCCTTGAAGGCACGATTCGGTCTTTTGCCAGTGCCTGCAAGGTGCGCGGAGCCCCGAGAATCGAGCCGACCGCAGAGGAAAAGATGGCTCCCAGGAGTCCCGGCATAATGATCACGGCACCGAGAGGTGCAATCCGAAACCAGATCAGAGTGTCACCGCGCAGGCTGGAGCTGTCGGCCCCAATGGCCAGCAGTACCGGCAGGGAAAGGTAAATCACAAAACCCACGAGTACAGCCATGATCGCCCCTCGCGGAATGGCCCGCAATGGGTCTCGAAGGTCGCCTGATAAGCCCAGTCCAGCCATGACACCTGTTACGGCGGGGAAGAAAATGGCAAAACCCGCCCAGAAAGAGAGCCCGCCCGATGAAGCGGCATTCCGCATGATTTCACCTTCTGAAGCTCTCGAGATCGCCCCTATCGTCAGGGCGACAAGGGAAACCCCGACGAATACCATGACGGGAATCTGGGTCTTCAGCGCAACTCCGGCTCCGGTGAGAGCGAGTCCGCCGACGGCAATGACAATGAGAAAGGCAGCCCACTTTACAGAAACATCAGGCCAGATGAATTGCAGGGATTCAGCCAATCCATATGAGTACAGTGTGACGGAGAATGTCTGCGATAGAAAGAGCGGCAGGCCGATGGCGCCGCCGATTTCGAAGCCCAGACTCCGGGAAATGATGTAATATGCGCCGCCCGTACCCACTTTGATGTTGGTCGCCACTGACGAAAACGAGAGGGTGGTGATGAGTGTGATCGTGTTTGCCAAAACGACAATGAGAATCATTTTCGGGAGGCCTAAATGACCGACCAGCCATCCCGAACGGAGGTACATGATCACGCCGAGGATGGTCAGGATAGTCGGGGTGAAGACGCCCAGGAACGTCCCCAGTGTTTTATTGTTGCTTGGATTCACAGCGAACAGAATTATAGCGAAAAGCTAATATTATGTATAGAAGGATGAGCGATCCCGAAACAAGAACCGGGCTGAGAGCAGAATGCATGAGGAAATGCCTTCCAGTGTTCCTCGCTTCTCGGATTGGATCAAACCTCCCTGGATTTGACGATCTCACGCAATGCGGTTCTCAACTTGTCATCCAGGGGTTCGGGCTTATGCATTTCCAGGATATATCGGAGTCTTTCGTTTGCCCGGGTGGCCAGATCTTTTTTTCCTTTTGCCGCCCATTTCTCATAGGGAACCCGGGAGATCAAATCAGGGGACCAGTTTTTCTTGAAATGCCTGAGTGTGTGAGCGCTCGTTAAATATTCCCCTCCGGGTCCAATTTTGTCTATGAGGTCTAATGCCATCGTTTCTTTATTGATCTCGAATCCCTGCATAATGTGCCGGACCATGCCGATGACCTCATCGGAGACGACGAGCTGTTCGTAACATGCGGTCAATCCGTTGTCGATATATCCCACATCATGAACCAGGTTGCCGCCGTTGATCGAGGAGAGCAGAATCCACATGGCTCCTTCCAAAGAAGCCTGCTGGTCATAAATATTCGAGTCCGAACAACCGGCTATTGTGAACATCGGCAATCGGTAATGCTTTGCCATATCGGTGAGAGCCGTCTGCGCCAGCATCAGCTCCGGTCCGGTATAGAGGGCTTGGGAAGAGGCCATGTCCATCTGGGTGATGCCGCCTCCGTAGATGAAAGGAGTGCCGGCGTTGATGAAGTCGGCCAGGACGTATCCGGCTAGTATTTCGGCATTGGCCTGGATGAGGCCTCCGGCCAGGGTAACCGGTCCTGATCCGCCCGTCATTACCGCCGGAGTGAAAATCACGGGGAGAGATTTTTCCGCCAGGAACATGAGTTTTTGTGTGGATTCTTCGGCCAGAACGAGCGGGGATATGGGTTCGGTATAAAGGGCCAGAAAAGGGCTGTTGCGAAGTGACTCTTCTCCTCCAGCGACAATTTCCGCCATACGGATGATGTCCTTCAAATTCTCCAGATTCCAGGCTGTGTAGACAATCGGTTTTTCTGTGTTGTTGACCATAGCTTCAAAATGATAAAGATCGGATATGGTGGGATCGACATCGCCGGCAATGCCCATGCACATGCAAAAGCTGATTTCATCCAAACAATCGACAAGGCGGGCCGTGTTTTCGATGTCGGGGAGGATTGTTTTTCGCCGTTCCCGGGTTTTATAATCCATGATGAAAGGCGTATCCGAACCCGTTCCGAAATAGACGTTGTCTGCCTCGAGATACATGGCGGGATGACCGTTCCGGTTGCACAGGGTGACTCTCGACGGTGTGTTTCGCAGAGCCCGCTCGACGATATACTCCGGAATCCTTACTCTTTCCCCGTCGACAATGCAGCCTCCTTTTCTGAATATATTAAGGGCGGCTGCCTCTTTTACGGCCACTCCGGTCCGTCTCAAGACCTCCAGCGTCGACAGATGAACGCGTTCACATTTCTCATCGGACAATACATGAAACCGCGGGACATTCAACCTGAATTTATCTTTCAAGGATCTTCTTCTTTCATGGCAACCTTAATTTTAGGTATAAAGGGAAGTCGTCGCGTTAGCCATCAATTGCTTGACAACCATCGATTAGGTCAAATATTGTATGAAACGCTTGATGTATGTCAACAACATTTTTTCAGCTAATTCAGGACATTCTATTCATTCTTAAAAAAGGAGTCTCAGCATGCCGAAAAATACTCGCGCCTCGATTTTTTTTGCGATCTTATATTCCTTCTTGATCACATCCTTGTTATTGTCAGATGATTCCGGACGGGCAGAGCGGGAAGAGATGTGCAAAAAATACTTGGACTTCTCTTCCTATGTCAAGGGTGGAGTTGTCACGCCTCATTGGGTGAAGGGTGGCAACAGTTTCTGGTATGCCGAGGGAGCGCCTGAGAATACGGTAATCTACAAAGTGGATCCTGAAGCCAATACTAAGGAACCTTTGTTTGATAGCCAACGAATAAGGGAAGCGTTAGAGCCGCTTATCGGACACGAGCCTGCCTATAAGGGTCTTCCTTTCGACAGCTTCACCTTCGTAGAAGAGGAGAAGACAATTCGCTTTATGGTCGAGGGTAAAGACTTCGTGTGTAATCTGGAAACATATACGATCACGGAAGCGCCAGAAACGCCTCTGATCGTGGCCGGTAAAAGCTGGATGCGTCCCCGCCTGATGGAGCGGAAACCTCATCCCCCGATGATGGAGATTCCCTCGCCCGACGGAAAATGGTTTCTTCATGAGAAGGATCGCAATATCTGGCTCCGCTCCTCCTATGACGGCCGCATGGTGCAGCTTACCGAAGACGGTATCGAAGACTACGGCTGGTTTCTGACTGTTCCCCCGATGTTTTCACAGTTCCCGGCTGCTCATTGGTCCCCGAATAGTCTCAAGGTTTCCCTGGCCAAAGTCGATACGCGTAAAATGGCGAAATTTCCCATCATTCACTGGCTGAAACCTTCCGAGGAGATCGAATGGGAGCCGGGCTTTGTGGCCGGCGGCCCCATGGAGCTGGCCGAGCTTTTCATCATGGACGTCATTTCCAAAAAAGTCGTGCCTGTCGATACCGGAAATGAGCCTGACCTTTATTTCCGTGTTTTGGGCTGGCAGCCTGATGGCTCAGAGCTTCTCTTCACGAGGAACAACAGGGATTACAAAAAACTGGACTTGATGGCTGCAAATCCTGAGACGGGTGCAACCCGGGTGATTCTCACTGAAGAGAGAAAGACGTTCATCATCGGGGCCCCTTACATGCCCGATTGGACGAACATGTTCACCCCGCTTCCCGATGGGAAGAGGTTCTTTTGGATATCGGACCGGGACGGCTGGAATCATCTCTATCTCTACGACATGTCGGGAAAGATCATCCGGCAGTTGACCAGGGGCTCATTCCCCGTGATTCAGGTCGTCACGGCCGATGAGGAAGGAGGCTGGATATATTTCACCGCCCATGGTGAGGAAAGGCTCTACGACACGCATCTCTACCGGGTGAATTTCGAGGGACAGGGATTCGAGCGTTTGACAGAAGCGCCCGGGCAGCACGACTTCGCCTCTTTCCTGGGTTCCAGTCCGCAAATCCAATTTTCTCCATCCAAAAAGTATTTCATCGACTCCAATTCCAGCACATCCCAGCCTCCGAAGGTGGAACTCAGAAAGGCGGACGGTACGCTGCTGCAGGTGCTGGCTGAGGCCAACATCGATGGTCTCAAGGAGCTTGAGTGGAGTCCGCCCGAGGAGTTCGTGGTCAAGGCTGCCGACGGAAAAACGGATATCTACGGAATCATTTATAAGCCTTACGACTTTGACCCGGGAAAGAAATATCCCGTTATCGACAGTATCTATGGCGGGCCTCAAATCACATATGTCCCTCGCACCTTTGATCAATCTGCAGATGCGCAGGCTTTGGCACAAATGGGCTTTATCGTCATCGTGGTCGATGCCAGAGGAACGCCGGAACGCAGCAAGGCTTTCCAGGATGTCGTCTACGGAAAATTCGGGACGAACGAGATTCCCGATCATACCGCAGCTCTCAAACAGTTGGCTGAAGAACGGCCTTATATGGACTTGAGCAGAGTGGGAATCTATGGCGGCTCCTGGGGAGGATACATGACGCTGCGGGCCATGTTCACAGCGCCGGAAGTCTATCATGTGGGGGTGGCTACATCTCCAATCCCTGATCCTTCAACAGCCGGAACCCTGCACGAAATATACTTAGGCCTTCCCGAGCATAACAACGACGCCTTTAAGGAGGCCGACAACACGCCCAAGGCTGCCAATCTTCAAGGAAAACTCCTGGTCATTCACGGCACCAGCGACTCGGGCTGCCGCACGAGTCTGCAGATGCAACTGGCCGAATCTTTGATAAGGGCAGGAAAATTCTTTGACCTGATCATGCTCCCCGAAAGAGGCCACGGCTTGACCTATTCCGAGCTTCTCCCGAGCGCTTCTCCTGAGGATTTTCGGAATGAAAGATTGTACACTATAGAGGCAATCAAGAGATACTTCGTCGAGCACCTCAAACCATTCGATTAAAAATCAGTATGCTCTAGGAAAACGCAGAAGATCATCGGGGGCATCAAATAGCTGCTCGATCCTTTGCCGGATCTGAGACCTTGATTCCGGGCACTTCCAGTATTTGGATGCACTAAATCATTTGAGATATTTTTGAAGCAGGATATCTGATTAAAAAAGTATGATGTCCTCCGAATTCAACCCTTCATTTCCAATCGAACTTCCTCCAGGTGAATCCCTGACGGTCGCCGTGTAATGTAAGACCGCGTTCCCGGTCGCCGCGCAGGTCCCGCATGGCCGTGATCACCCCCAGCCCTGTGTCGCCGAGGAAGATAATCGGCACATACTCGCCTGCGGTATCCCTGATGATCTCTCCTTTGTTTTCGGACCAGGTCTCCGGCTGGAACGGAGCCGCCCGCGCGACCAGCGGCTGGCCCTCATCGGAACTGGGTGCCTGTATTAGGGCTACGTTCACCATCAGGTTTTTGCCTTGGAAGTTGGCTCCCGAACCGGAGAACCAGGTCGCTGCAAGCTCTCCGGAGCCTCGCGCGATGAGGTAGGGAAAGAAGGCGGTCTCAGATTCGTTAGCAATTACCCATTGAGCCCAGGTAGCTCCTCGATCCGCGGATATTCCTAGAAAAACCTCCGTGCCCTCGCT
>JAFGNQ010000276.1 GCA_016926925.1 Candidatus Aminicenantota bacterium | reverse complement strand
TTTCCACAACGACAAAATCGATGGATGGTTTGGAGTGGAATTCCTTACAGATCAGAGAACCAATTCGACCGTAGCCGCAGATAATGTAATGATTCCGGAGCTTACTAATCTTTTTCTCCAACTTTTTCCTCCCGAGAATGGTTCGTAGTTCCCCTTCAACGGCAAAACGGATCATGCTACCGACGGCGTACGCAATAATCCCGGCCCCAAACAGGATCAGTAGCAGGGTAAATGCTCGCCCCTCGTCGGACAGGTCATGGACCTCTTTGAAGCCAACGGTGGCCAAGGTAATGATGGTCATGTACAAGGAGTCAAAAAAAGACCAGTCTTCGAGAAGACAATATCCAACCGTGCCAAAAGCAATAATGGCAATCAAGATGAACAGGGAAAATCGTAGATGGCGAACCGAATCCATAAAAAACCGCAAAGAAGATTAAAGAGGATAATAGCGAGCTAAAAGCAAAAAAACAAGGAGATATAGGCTCTTGAGAAAGAATGCAAGGAAAAAAACTTGACATACAGTGTATACTGTATACACTCGACTGGGTCGATGTCGTATACGGAAACCATGGAATCGGAGATGTGCGGTGAGGAAGAGACTAGTCGACGGACACATGACACTGCGGGAAAAAATTCTCGAAACGATCCGTGAAGCCATCCTCAAAGGTGAACTAAAGCCGGGGGAAAAGGTTGCGGAACCCGAACTTGCAGAACGCTTTGGAATCAGTCGAACACCGATTCGTGAGGCGTTCAGGCAACTTGAATCCGAAGGCTATCTGGCGGTGATACCGCGAAAGGGAGCCGTTGTTGCTTCTCTTTCTGAGCGGGATGTTGAAGAATTTTATGCAATAAAAAGCATTCTGGAGGGATATGCCGCCAGGATGGCGGCAGAGAAGTTGAATGAAAAGGAAATTGAGCGGCTTGAAACGATTAATGGGCGCTTGGAAAAACTCGCAGGAGAGGGTGATGTGAAGACCTTTTTTCGCGTGCACAATGATTTTCACGAATGCTTCATCCGTGCTGCCGGAAACGACAAATTGCTGGTCTTAATTAATCAATTACTGTTAAAGTTTAATCGTCTGAGAATGGCATCCCTATCCCTTCCCGGGCGGATGGAAACCTCGGTAGAGGAACACAAAAAAATAATCGAGGCGTTTCGAAATCGAAATGGTGAACGTGCCGAAAACCTGGTCACCAAAACGGCGGCCTACGGCGGGCAGTTACTGATTCAAAGTCTGGCCCAGAAGGAGGGGCGAGATATTGAAACATCCATCCTCAATCGGGTTGGAGACGTCTGAGTCCTCGCTATAAAACATAAAGTGAAAAAAGAGCGGCTTGTGCTTTTGCATGCGCCGCTTTTTTATATTAAATTAAAATCGGCTGCTGGATTTTTAAAAGAGGGATAAGGTACTATGACGCTCCATGAAGTTCCGCAGTAAGGATAGAAAAAAACAGACCAAAGCAATCTGAAAGCAACCTCTATTGGCCCAGACGACATCAAACATAGTGTTGCCTCCCTCCCCTGAAGGGGGATGGTTTCCCATTGATTTACGCTGTATTGATCCTGATCGATTGGCTCCCTGTGATCTCTACCGCAAGACAAGGCAGGGGAATTTTGTTCTTTTTGCGCAGAAAAACCTGCCTGTCGATCGGCCGACTCGGGATCGGCTATTGGTCAATGGCCTCTATTATTTTTACATACACGACGAAGACAGTCCTATTTACTTCGATTTTCTTAAAAACACGTTAATTGAAGTAGTGAAAGATCCGAATACCACCTCCAGGAAAAAAGCCGAGGCGGTGCATGCGTCCTGTCAGGAAATTTTGCGTTGGGCCTTCGAAGAGCCCCGTGCTCCCTTCGTCCGCAAGGCCCAGGAAGCGATCTTGCCGATTGTCAGCCTGATTATGCACAATGACAATGCCACCAAGCATTTGATCAGCCTGACCGCCTACGATCATTCTACCTACACCCATTGTACCAATGTGGGTATTTTCGGCGTTGCCCTGGCTAAGATTTTCTTTGGGGCCGAGTCATTAAAAAAAATGGAACTTTTGGGGCCTGGATTCTTTCTGCACGATTTGGGTAAATGCAGGATTCCAATCGAAATATTGAACAAACCCGGAGCTCTGACGGCAGAGGAGCGGGCGATCGTCAACCGGCACCCGGAAGATGGCCGGATGATGCTCGAGGAAAGCGGTCTTCTGACCGAAGAAGCGAAGATCATTGCCGTACAGCATCATGAGCGGGATGATGGTACCGGCTACCCCAACGGGCTGAAGGGGAATGATATTCACCCCTATGCACGGATTTGCCGACTGGCCGACGTCTATGAGGCCCTGACCGCCAACCGCTCCTATCACAACCGCCATTCCACCTTCGATGCCTTCAAGATCATGAACAAGCAGTTTACAGCGGATCTCGATCGCAAGCTCTTTGAGCTCTTTCTTCAGCTTTTCACCGCATGAACTGGGTCATTGAAATACAGATCATAAAAAAACCCGCTACGAGTATGTCGGTAGCGGGTTCGATTGAGTTGCAGGCTGAGTCTGGTTAGTCTCTGGCTTCCGGTTGTGCCTCTTCCTCTTCAGCGAGCTTTGGTTTTTTCTTCCCAAAGAGACGGGCAACGAGAATCCCTACTTCGTAGAGGATGATAAACGGAACGGCAATGGCCGCTTGAGAAAAGACATCCGGCGGGGTGAGGATGGCGCCGACGATGAAAGCGACCAGGATGGCAAACTTACGATTCTTGGCTAGCCACTTGTGGTCGACTACGCCCATGCGGGCAAGAAAGAAGATCACCACGGGAAGTTCGAAGACCAAGCCAAAAGCCAGCAGGAGACGGGTCGAGAGGGTCAGGTAGCCGCCCATCGAAAGCATGGCGCTGATTTCGCCGGTCCCGGTTCCGAAGGAGATGAGAAAGGTGAAAATCGTTGGGAAGACGTAGGTAAAGCCAAAATAGGCGCCAGTACCGAAGCAGAGACAGCTGACCAGGACAAAGGGAAAGGCAAAACGCTTTTCATG
>JAFGNQ010000275.1 GCA_016926925.1 Candidatus Aminicenantota bacterium | reverse complement strand
CGCTCGTTGGGGAGCTGTGGATTTTCCACAAAGCCCACCTCAAAGGGCACGAGGTGAAGCCGTTTCCATAAAGCATAATCATCAGCGGGGGCATGTGGCCTTGCGTTTGTGAGTAAAAATAGGGTGTAAGATTGTGGGAATGAGATTTCCAGGCGGCCGAAGGGAGCGCGTCCAACAAGAAAGCCACCACCCGTCAAAGATTTGACCCGACCCGCATCCATCTTGCGTCCCTCGTTGGTTTCATTTGCCCAAGCCACCCGCCGGCCCCTCAGAGCCATAATGTCAGCCGATGGCGCACTGCTTGATCGCAAACGCCCTTGTTCAAGCAAGAGTTCGCTTTGAACAGGTCCGGCGAGGGGACCAAGGACAAAGGCGATAACTGAGAGAATGGTGTCTTTCCCATTCCGGCCAGTCCCGAAAAAAACAATCAAGACATGTTCAATCGCATCGCCCACAAGGGCCATCCCAAGGACCCTTTGGATAAAAAGGATTAGCTCTCGATCGCCTCTAAAAATATCAGATAGCGCTGATTCCCATCGTGGGCATTTCGCCTGTGGATCATAGGTGGTTGGTGCCGCTGTTTTGAGGTAATCTCTGGGATCTCCCGGTCCGAGGTTTCCGGTGTGGAGGTCGACAACTCCGTTCGCACATGGAAGAAGCCACGGCTTCTGGTCCCATTCTGTGCCCGATATCCCCAGGCTTCCCGTCCCTTGTGCAGAAAACTCAACAACAGCCTTTCGATAACCCAGGGCGTTCAGACTCTTTATTTGCGTCGCACAAGCCTTTTCCTGCTCCTCCAAGCTTTTCAATTCAGCTTTGAGCCTCGTTTCTTCCCCCTTGTCGGTGGTATTCTTCAGTTTCTCGCCGATAGTGACGATCTCACCGGAACAATAAGCTCGTGCCGACACAAAGAGTGTCTGAACCCTGTCTAACGCAGAGAGAGGTTCCCCATGATGGTCTTCGACCCACACATGTTCTTTCCACAGATACCAACGCCCTGCAGCGTGATCGAAAGAGATCTTCCCTATATTCAAGCGGATGAATAACTTTGCAGCCCCCTTTTGTCCTTCGAACGCTGCGGTGATGACCTCATTAGTCGATATTTCCACATCGAGGGATAACCTAGGCGTGGTTTGCCTATGATCGCCAAGAGCTATGGAGAGGGTCCTAGCGCGGTAATCCTGTCTTTCCCATTTATCACGATAAAGCCTCGAAGATCTAAAAAGACGGTCAATTTGATCCACATCTTGCGTCCAGAATGCGAGCATTGAGCACAGGGCGGCATCAGCTTCGCTCTGAGATGGATACTCTTCCGACCAGTCACCCTTCCATAGGCGGATGAACTTGCTGCCGTTCCTAGCTTTCCGGGCCTTCTCATAGATTTTAAGATCAGATTTGTTAAGACCTGGATGTGTATTTCCAGGCGCGCGAGGTTTCCTTTTGCCGAAGTCCTCGGGCCATTCGCGACGGATCAAGTTATCAAGCTCAGTCTGGCATTCTCGGATGACGGCGTTCCCGTTGACGGCGTTCCCCGTTATGCAGAAGTAGCGATTGTTCTGGAAGACTCCAATTTTTTCATTGTGGTGACCGCCCTTCGGCAGTGCCCCTTTGAGAAGGATTTTTGCGCCCTTTCCCGAGGGACTCACTTCCGAGTACGAATGAAAACTATCGAGGATGGACGCGGCCCAATCCTCAAATTTGCCGTCTGCTCCTCTGCAATCGTCTAAATCAAGGCCGCAGTACGGAGGTGTCAGCATGAAGCCTATGCCGTCGCCCTGGCCTTTCCGATACGCATCAAGAACAGAATCGAATTTGGCCCAGGTTTTGGGGTTGTTACTTTTAGCAGGGGTTTCATCGATTTGGTAAGGCGGTTTGGTCAGTTTACCGTTTCTGCGCTCCCACCTCCACAGACACCATTGAGGGAGCGCCTTGATCTCCTGAGGAATGGCTTCAGCATTTACACCTATTGATGCTGGTTTTTCGGTCTGCATGCTCTCCCCATTCTAAAAATTCCCGTTTACCCCGTATAGAAGCGTTTCTGATGTCGGCAATGGCATGTGCATACCAGAGGCTCTCTTTTTGGAATTAACACCGCTACAAGCATCTATATGACCTTTTTTGAGACGGTGCGGCCCATTCGGTAGATCCACAGAGGGCAAGTATCTGCCGAACATTTAGAAACCTCGCCGCTGCTACCATTTGAACACCAACGACAGTATGACTTGATCGCCTCATTTCGTTTTTTTGCAGGCTGTTTGCCTTGACCTGTTCGATACGGAAAAAGGGGGCAGTCGGGGAAAGGGCAGTCTCGAACTGCAGACGGTGACCAACCTGAACAATTGAGACACCTTTCCCTGATCGCCCGCCTACGGTTCAAGCTGGCTGTTTTAATTCCATTTATTGTCAAAATCTTGGTGACTATTGGCATATCAACATCCCCTGACCTTTCTTGGGCATTCAGTGGCTCTAGATTGCATCCACAGGGCCAGCGCTTCCACCGGGTAACAAATTTTGCGCCCCACTCTGAACCGTTCTGCCGGGCCGGTCCCTAATGAATCGTGATTTGCCAGGCTCTTTGTCGTAAGGGCGCCGCCGCTAAATTTGCGGACATCTGTTCTCGATACAAAAGCCGAAGGCCACCGCTCCACCAGGTCCTTAAATCTTTTTTCTAGCTGCATTTCTTATCTCCTTTCTTCCACCGGGTTCAGTGAGTTTCTTGACTAATATTTTCGGCAGAACAATAGAAGATATGCAAGACGTAAATCGTTGATTTTTTGGACATATCAATGATGTGTCCAAAACCCATTGGACAAATCAATGATTCGCCGCTCGATTTTGACAAAAAAAATCCGGAATCCCCGTTGCAGGAATCCCGGATCAGAAAATAATGTTTGTTTTTAAGGACTATTTATTGAATACAGGCTCCAAAATTCGGCCGATTTGTTTCACGGAATAAACTTTCTTCGCCCTTGTACCGCGCCGGGCTTCTTTCTCCACCAAATACTTTCTGACAGCTACACAAATGGCGTGCTTTGATTTTCCTTCCCGGTCCGTTCTGAAAAATGCATCGATCACATCTTTATAGTCTACCATGTTTTTCTTAGGTAAGCGTCCAATTTTCGCCGGTCTGTCACTCCGTTTTTGCCCTTCCTGTTTCAGGCGTTCAATCATTTTCCCGGCATGGAAAATGACTTTCATAGCGGCATACCTTACCTCAGAACTTGACAATCGAGGGGACCGTTCCAATATTTGAGTCTCTAGTTGTTGTAAGTTATCTGCTCCTCCAACTCTTTCATTCCAGTGATGTCCTTCCCAGTCCCTAAAAAGGTGAAGATCAGCATTCAACATTACTTTTATTACGTACATAAACAATACAAACTCTTGTTCAAAATTATTTGGATCATCACTAAAATGAAAAGACTCATCAAAAAATTTAATATTAAGTCCATTATCAAAATAATTATGAATATGATTTCTAAATTCACCCATTAATAAAAGAGGGCTGTAGCATTCCATTATTAAAAAATCATAAAAATCGGAAAATATCGCTTTTCTTTT
>JAFGNQ010000274.1 GCA_016926925.1 Candidatus Aminicenantota bacterium | reverse complement strand
TTTGGGCCAACCCCAACGCTCCAGCCGCCAGGAAAAGCCTGGCCGTATCGATGCCTCGCAGGGCATCGCGCAGCGCCCTTCCCGGCTCTCCGATCTGATTCTCCAAAGGCAATTCCATATCCGTAAAACGCAGAGTGCCTTCGCTTCCGGCGCGCCAGCTGATCTTTCCCTTTTGAGGAATGCTGGAAAATCCGGGGGTATCCCTCTCTACGATAAAAGTTGCCAACCCTTTTAATCCCCGGCTTTTATCCGTTTGGGCTATGAACAAAACGATGTCGGCGATCTCTCCGTTGGTGATGAAGATCTTGGTGCCGTTGATGATCCATTTATCGCCTTCACGCACAGCCGAGGTTTCGATCATCGAGGAATCGCTTCCGGCATTGGGCTCGACCACGGCACCCGACATGATCTTCTCTCCTCTGCAAACAGGAGGCAGATACTTAGTTTTGTGCTCGTCGGATCCGGCATCCAGAAGGTTGGTCGCCGGCTGTATGGGACCGCTCACCGCCGCTTGTGTAATGGCCAGACTGGCCCAACAAAGCTGTTCCCAGATTATAACCGAGGTCACATAATCGAGGCCCAAGCCGCCGTACTCTTCGGGTATATGGGGTGCCAGCAATCCCTGGTCCGCCAGTTTTTTTATGATTTTCGTGTCGAATTTCTCCTGTCGGAGGTTTTCCTTCACCGTGGGCACGATCTCCTTTTCGGCAAACTTTCTAGCCATATCCCGGAACATGACCTGCTGTTCGGTGAGTTCGAAGTCCATATCTTCTCTCCCTTAATCTTTTTTCTCGACGAGCTCGACGAGAACGCCGTGGGTGCCGCGCGGATGGATGAAGACACTCGGTCCTTCGACCCCGTCCATTACCTCGCCCAGTATTTCCATCCCGGCTTTTTTGAGCTTGTCTATCTCGGCGTAGATGTCGTCCACTTCGTAGCAGATGTGGTGGAATCCCTCACCGCGCTTTTCCAGAAATTTGGCCATGACTCCCTGGCTGTCCGCAGGCTGCAAAAGCTCGATGTGGACCTGGCCCACCTTGATCATGCTCACGCGGAGCGCTCCACCGCCGCCTACGATCGGCTCGGATGTTTTCAGACCTAAGACTGTCTCATAGAATTCTCTGCTCTCTCCAAGGTCTTTCACGGCCATGCCTAAATGGCTGATTTTCTTGATCATTTCCTAACCTCCTTCACTTGAGGCATGTGCCCTGCCGGCTTTTGCTCATCCAAGGTGTCACTAATGTATCCGAACGAAGATAAAATTTCAATTTGTGCTCGAAATTTGTTGGCAAATCTGGCATAATTCTTTCTCTTCCTTTTTACTATGGATTATTTAATGGGCTTCGAGCGCCATGCTTTTTCCTCATTATTACGAATCCTTCATTCGACTCAGGGATAAAAAAATCAACATGAAAAAACTTATCAAGGAAAACGTCTTCAAAATCGAGCAGTATGAGCCGGGCAAACCCGTCGAACTTTTGCGAAGAGAGCTCGGGATCGAAGGAGAGGTCTGCAAACTCGCATCCAACGAGAATCCGCTCGGTCCTTCGCCTCTGGCTCTCGAAGCGATAACCAGAACTCTGGAAGAAGGCAATTTCTATCCGGACAACAGCTGTTATGCCTTGAGGGAAAAAATCGGAAAAAGAATGGGTTTTCCGATCCGAAACATCCGAATCGGCAACGGCTCGTCCGAACTCATTTACATGGCCGGCATGGCCATTTTGAATCCTGAAGACAACATTGTCATGAGCGAGTTCGCCTTCGTCATGGGAAAACTCATCGCCCAGATCGTCGGCTGCCGCTCGGTTGCCGTGCCTCTGGTCGACTACCGGCATGATCTGGACGGCCTCTTGGCCGCCATCGATGAAAATACGAAAATCGTTTATATCGATATGCCGATGAACCCCATAGGGACCAGTCTGACGCGTGCGCAGTTCGATCGTTTCATGGATGAAGTCCCGGAAGACGTTCTTGTCATCTGCGATGAGGCTTACTATGAATACGCCGACAAAGATGACTATCCGCACACGCTCCGGCTCGTGAAGGAAGGCAGGAATGTGTTGGTTCTGCGGACTTTTTCCAAGCTCTACGGATTGGCGGGCTTTCGTGTCGGCTACGGTTTCGGCAGAGAGGACATCATCGATGCCTTGCGCCTGGTCAGTCTTCCATTCGCCGTCAATAAGTTCGCCCAGATCGGAGCCGTTGCGGCTTTGGATGATAAGGATCACGTTGAGAAGACACTGGAGGTCACCAAGGCCGGCAAGAAGTATCTCTATGAGAAATTCGATGAGATGTCCGTTGTCTACATTCCATCCGAGACCAATTTCATAACCGTCGATGTCAAGACCGATGCCGTCGATGTCTGCGCGGCACTTCAAAAAAGAGGGATCATCGTCAGGCCTTTGTCTATGTACGACAAGCCGTCTTATCTGAGGGTGTCGATAGGGACCATGAAGCAAAACGAAAAGTTTATCGATGCCTTTAAAGCTATATATGTGTGAGCCCCCCGGATGTCGAAGAAAATGCCGCACAAAGAAGAAGTTAGAGTTTTGCTGGGCAATGTCGCCATCGCGCGAGGCATCCTCGAAGCCGGATGTCACGTTATCACTTCCTATCCGGGAACTCCCAGTTCGGAGATTCTGCCCGCTGCCGTGGCCTTCAAAAAAGAGCTGGACCTGGCTGTCTACACGGAATGGTCCGTCAACGAAAAAGTAGCCTATGACAACGCACTGGCGGCGAGCATCGCGGGAAAGCGGTCGGCCGTGGCCATGAAACAGGTGGGTCTGAATGTGGCCGCCGATTCCCTCATGAGTTCGGCGTATATCGGTGTTGTCGGCGGCATGCTCATCGTGAGCTGCGATGATCCCGGCCCTCACAGTTCGCAGACCGAGCAGGACTCCCGTTTTTTCGCCATGTTCGCCAAGATTCCTGTTTACGACCCTTCCACTCCTCAGGAGGCGATGGCCATGGTGAAAGACGCCTATGACCTGTCGGAAACTTTTCAGATCCCGGTCATGCTGAGGCCTACGATCAGGCTGTCCCACGGAAAGCAGAGTGTCGAACTCTCCCGGCCCGAAGTCATCGACCGTCCCTCCTGCTTCGAAAAAGATCCCGGCCGGTGGGCGGCCACTCCGAAATTCCGGCTCATGCTCCATGCCAAGCTGAACGAAACCTTGAGCCGTATTCAAGAACGCTTCGAAGAGGACACGCGGTGGAACTACGAAGTGGGACAAAACGGAGGAACGTCGCTCGGCATCATCATCTGCAGTGTGAGTTTTGCCGTGCTTATAGACCTCCTGGAGGAATTCGATCTGAAGGACAAGGTCGATCTGCTCAAGATCGGAACGCCCTTTCCGTTTCCGCAGAAAAGAGTCGCAGATTTTATCGGCAGGCACGAAAAAGTTCTGGTTATCGAGGAAACCGACACGGTCATCGAATCCCAGATCATCGATAAAAGCAATGTGTCGGGCAGGCTGACCGGGCATATTCCTCTCCAGGGAGAGTTGACTCCGGACGTGATCTACGGAATCTTGGCCGGTTTTCTCGAAGAAAGCGGTGCGTCTGAATTGGAAAAGATCGGAGATGACTCTCTCACTGAGCTTGTCCGGGGCCTCGATCTCCCGGTGCGGAAACCCACGCTGTGTGCCGGGTGTCCCGAGCGGGCGGCTTTCTGGGCTATCCGAAGGGCCCTACCCAAAGCCATCTACACCAGCGATATCGGCTGTTACACACTCGGCATAAACCTGGGTGCGGTCGATACGGTACTCGACATGGGGGCGGGAATCACCATGGCCAGTGGATTCTATCAGTCTTTTCACCAGGATGGAAACGACGTCCCG
>JAFGNQ010000273.1 GCA_016926925.1 Candidatus Aminicenantota bacterium | reverse complement strand
AATCCTATGCAGTTCTTAAAAATGAGCTGGTCAGGGAATCCCATGTATTAGGTGTTACGGCCTCAGGCCATCTCCCCACCAATATCGGCAGCAATTCCGGGGGTGTGGACTGGGAGGGGAAAGATCCGGAACTCCAGGTCCTGATCGGCACGAATGCGGTGGATTTCGACTTTATCGAAACTCTGAAGATCGAACTGAAAGAAGGACGAGCCTTTTCCGAGACTCGTGCAGAAGACCACGGAAAGACTTTCATCGTCAACGAAGAGGTCGCTAAGCTGATGGGCAAAGAGAAGATCGCGGGTGAACGCTTTAAATTTTTTGGAGTGGATGGAACCATAGTCGGGGTGGTGAAAAATTTCCATTTCAAGCCCGTCAAAGAAAAGATCGAACCTCTGGCTTTGATAGTGAGTCCGGAATACATAAATTTTATGCTTATCAGAATTTCTCCCGGCAGTATCTCCGATTCTCTGAAGTCCATAGAAAATATTTGGAATAACGTGATTCCCAACTATCCGTTCGAATACTTTTTTCTGGATGAGCAATTTTATCGGATGTACAGGGCTGAAGAAAGAATAGGTAAGGTCATACAATATTTCGCGATACTGGCTGTCTTTATCGCCTGCCTGGGGCTTTTTGGGCTGGCCTCTTTTACGGCAGAGAAGAGGACCAAAGAGGTCGGTATCCGGAAGGTGCTGGGTGCCGGTATCGGCAGCATTACCATGCTTCTCTGCAGAGAGTTCCTGCTGCTGGTGATTGTGGCCAATGCGATCGCCTGGCCTACGGCATATTTCGTGATGCGGAAGTGGCTTCAGGGATACGCCTACCGGACAAGCCTGGGTGTTTCCTTCTTCCTGGCTGCCCTAGGAGCTGCGCTTATCGTCGCTCTATTATCCGTGAGCTTTCAGGCCGTACGGGCTGCCGCCGCCAATCCCGCCAAATCCCTTCACTACGAATAAAACGGCTTGGCATCCCTGTTGCCTGGATGAGTCTGCTTGGCAAGGCAGACGGCTTCGGCGACTTTGCCGAAGGCTAATCCTCATGCACAGCTATAAAGAGGGAATTGCCGCTCATTTCTTCCAATGAAACGGAATTGCAATCCGGATTACTTACGGCTTTGTAATTATAGTAGATTTTTACTAAGATATAAGATTCTGAAAAAATGCCTCGAGTAAGGATTTTAGTGTTTTTTAAAAACATCAACATTCAGGGAGATTTTCAATCATGAAGACTAAAGGAATATTTCTGTTTATCGTACTTATCTTTGTCTGGTTGGCGCAGCCTGGAATATCCGGTGAGGCCCGCCTGCTCCGGGATCCCTGCGTGAGCAAGGACCGAGTAGCATTTGTCTATGCCAATGATATCTGGGTTGTCTCAAGGCAGGGCGGTGATGCCCTCAGGCTCACCACACATATCGGAGCTGAAACGAATCCGAGTTTTTCGCCGGACGGGAAATACATCGCTTTTACCGGTCAGTACGATGGAAACGCGGACGTCTATATCGTTCCCACGGCAGGAGGAGAACCGAAACGCTTGACTTACCATCCTTACGGGGACACCGTCAGAGGATGGACTCCGGATGGAAAGAAAGTTCTCTTCGCTTCATCCAGAGTGGGTGTTCCCATTCCTTACAACAAGCTGTGGACCGTTTCGGTCGAGGGCGGAATGCCTGATCCTCTGCCTCTTCCCATGGCCAATAAAGGGGTTTATTCGCCCGACGGAAAGCGGATGGCCTATGTCCGAACCCCCGAAGCCTTCGCTGCCTGGCGGCACTACCGGGGCGGACGGACAGCGGCCGTATGGCTCATCGACCTCGATGATTTCTGTCTAGAGAAAATTCCGCGTGAAAACAGCAACGACACGGATCCGATGTGGATGGGAGATACCGTCTATTTTATTTCCGATAGGAACCATACCATGAACCTCTTTTCCTACAGCACGGTATCCAAAGAGGTCAAGCAGCTCACCTCATACGAAGATTTCGACATCAAATCCGCCTCTTCCGGGGATGGGATTATTGTCTATGAACAGGCGGGCTACCTGCATGTCTATGATCCCGAACGGAATCAGTCTGCACAGCTTCATATCGCAATAAAGGGAGACCTTCCCGGGCTGCGCCCTCACTTTGCCGGTGTATCCAATCTGATTCAGAGCGCCGGCATTTCTCCCACGGGCAAGAGAGCGGTCATCGAGGCACGGGGCGAAATTTTTACGGTGCCTGCGGAAAAGGGAGATTATCGCAACTTGACACAGAGTTCCGGGGCCAACGACAGGTTTCCTGCCTGGTCTCCGGACGGAACTAAGATCGCCTGGTTTTCAGATAAGAGCGGGGAATATCAACTGATGATTGGTGACCAGAGAGGGGAAGGGCAAACGCGGATTATCTCCCTGGATGATCCTTCCTTCTATTTCAATCCCGTCTGGTCCCCCGATTCGGAAAAGCTCCTTTTCGCCGACAAGCGGCTCAACTTCTGGTATGTCGAAGAAGCAAGCGGCAAAGCAGTAAAAATCGACAAGGACACCTACGATCATCCCCTTCGCTCTTTAGATTATGTCTGGTCGCCCGATTCCGCATGGGTGGCCTATTCGAAACGTTTGGACAATCACATGCATGCCGTGTTTGTCTATTCCCTCAAGCAGGCGAAGTCTTATCAAATTACCGATGGCCTCTCCGATGCCCTCTCCCCGACCTTTGACCGGGAAGGCAAATACCTCTACTTTCTGGCCAGCACAAACTATGCTTTGAATACGGGTTGGCTGGATATGAATTCTTACGAGCGCCCTTTTACGAGAGGCATCTATCTGGCAGTCCTTAGCTCCGAACAACCGTCGCCGTTCCTTCCTGAAAGTGACGAGGAAGAGGCCGAAAAAGAGACACAAAAGGAAAAGGATGAAAATGCCGCCAATGGCAAAAAGGCGGAAAAGAATGCGGCCGATGCTGTGGAAAAAGCGGATAAAAAATCCGAAGTCAGGATCGATATCCAGGGTATCGGCAATCGCATCCTGGCCGTGGATATTCCCTTGAGGGACTACTCGCTTCTGAAGGCCGGTCCTGCATGAGTGTTCTTCTATGCGGAAAGCATTCCCAACCAGAGCGGGCTCGCTCTGCACCGATATGACCTGAAAAAGAGAGAGTCCAAACCCTTCATGTCCGGAATATTCAGCTACAATATTTCGGCCGATGGAAAGAAGATGCTCTATTCTTCGCGGGGCATGCTCGGGATTGTTGACACGAGCGGCACGCCTAAGGCGGGTGACGGAAAGATCAATACCCAAGACCTCAAAATGCATCTTGATCCTGTTGCGGAGTGGAACCAAATCTATCGGGAAGGGTGGAGAATCAACCGGGATTTTCTGTACGATCCCAAATGGCACGGTGCTGATTGGAATGCCATTTACGATAAGTACAAGCCCTTCGTCGCTCATGTAGCCCACCGATCAGATCTGAGCTACATTCTGTCCAACCTCGTCGGGGAATTGACGGTCGGTCATTCCTGGGCAAGGGGAGGGGACGTGCCTGAACCCGACACTGTTCCCGTGGGGCTTCTCGGCGCGGATATCGTTTTGGAAGACGGCTATTATAGAATCAAAAAGATCTACTCGGGCGAGAGCTGGAATCCCGAACTTCGGGCCCCTTTGACCGCTCCAGGCTTGAATATCTCCGAAGGGGATTACATCCTCGAGGTGAACGGAATCGAGCTCCGAGCCCCGATGAATTTTTATATGCCCTTCGAGGGAACCGTGAACAAACAGATCTCTCTAAAGGTCAACGACAAGCCGACAGGGGAGGGATCCCGCCTTGTTACGGTCGTTCCCGTCGGCAACGAAGTGCGGCTCAGAAGCCGTGCCTGGATCGAAGGCAACCGGCGCAAGGTCGATAGAATGTCTGAGGGGAGGCTCGCTTATGTCTACCTTCCGAACACGGCCGGGGCCGGATATGCATATTTCAACAGGTACTATTTCACCCAGCAGGATAAAGAGGGGGCTGTTATCGATGAGAGGTTCAACGGAGGAGGTTCGGCAGCAGATTATTTTGTGGATATGATGTCGCGTCCGCTCATGAGCTATTTTGCTACGCGGGACGGTAAGGAGTTCACGACGCCCATGGCCCAGATCTTCGGGCCTAAGGTCTTGCTCATCAACGAATATGCGGGATCGGGCGGCGATGCCCTGCCGTATTTTTTCAGATTCCGGAAGGTCGGCCCATTGATCGGAAAGACTACCTGGGGCGGACTCGTGGGGCATCACGGGGGTTTGAATCTTATCGACGGCGGTGCCATCTCTTCTCCCAATCTCGCTTTTTACGATATCCACGGCAGGTGGGCGGTCGAAAATGAGGGGGTGCCTCCGGATATTGAGGTTGAAATGACGCCCAAGCTTGTCATCCAGGGCAAAGATCCGCAGTTGGAACGGGCTGTTGAAGAAGCGCTGCTTTTGCTCGAGAAGAATCCTGTGAAACACACAGCCCGACCCCCGTCCATCGACCGAGTCTCGAAGAAGAAATGAGATATGAAAAGAAAGATAGTCATCCTGATTTTCATGCTGCAGCTCGTGGGATTGGCAGGAGCCAAAGATGTTTATATCGAGGTCAAGGGCACTTGTTTTAATCCCACGGATCATGCGTTCAAAGACATCTATGGAAGCGGCTTCATGTACGGAGGAGAGCTGGGAGTCGAACTCTGGTTCGGGCTCGATGTCTGGTTCGAAGGCAAGTATTTCAACAAGAGCGGGGAGACGTCTCTTACCCGCGAAAAGACCGAAATTACACTCCTACCATTGAGCGGAGGATTGATGGCGGATATCGATCTCGGCTTTTTCAGCGTGTATCTTACCAGCGGTTTGACCTATTTGCTTTACAAAGAGTCGAGCCCGATCGGCGAGGTCTCAGGTCACACCTGGGGCTGGCTTGTCAGAACAGGGGCGTATTTCGACATCTCGAACGCTGTTTTTCTCGATGTGCAAATCGCTTATTCCGATGCCAAGCTTCAAAGTCCGGATCTTAAAACGGATCTCGGAGGATTGGCTTTCGGCGCAGGCCTTGGATTCCGCTTCTGAGGGAAAGATCTTTAGTTCTGTCCAGGCCTTCGCTATTCCCTATTACTAGCGGTTTGTGCAGTCCTGTGTATTTGCTTCTGTTTGTTTCTTTTCATTATCCGGCAGTTCCTGGTACAATAATGACAACCGGATTTTAAGAGGAGGAGACAATGACAGCCGAAGATAAACCCAAACTCACGCAGGAGGAATTTATCCACCGTGCGGTTAAAAAACTCAGGGGTAACTACAAAGGAATCCACAGCGTCTACAGTGGATTCAACACCGCTTTTAAAGAATACTTTGGCACGAACCCCGTTGAAACAACGCAAAAACTGGTAAAAGAAGGAAAAATCGTCACAAGGCCCGTAAAAGGGGGTGTCATTATCTATCTTCCTGAAGACGCGCCTAGCAAAGGGAGTGAAGTCCTGAACAAAATCCTCGAAGACGATGAATAACGGCCTTTCCGTTTATTGATTCCGGATTGGATACTGACTGCCCCCTCTTATCGCAAACGCTCCCGTTAGCATTTATATCAAAGCACAGGGGTGTACCCAGCGTTCCGTCATCACTTATACGTTTGAATGTCTCGCCTTCGTTCTATTTTTTATCCCACTTCGGAACGCCCCTGCCCGGGGTCCAAGGAGCACCGGCAGCCTCCATCTCTTCTCCGATTTTCTTCAGGTCGACATCGATCGTTTTACGCAGTTCCTCAAGATATGTCCCAAATTCACCCGCAGCGATCTCATAGTTGCGTTTAACGGTTTCCGTAATCGGTGCCGTGGTATTCAATTGGGCGCTTACCCGCTGCATCAACGAAGGTGAGGTGGCCTCCGATCGCATCATCTTGGTCCAATCTCCGTAGAGAGTCATCATCAGATCTTGAATGTGTTCTTCAATTTTGCGGACTTTTTCGCCCAGATCGGTACCGGCCTTGGGTGTGTCCATCAAGGCTTTTTTCATGAACTTGATCTGCCTCATGGCCTCTTGTGCCGCTTGCCCCGCTCCCATCATAGCCCGCTGGAGATCTCCCGCTTTCTTCTGGAATGCCAGGAGGGCGGCTCTGTCTTTGGCCGGAAGGCTTTGAAGTCCCAATGATTCCACAATAAAGGTTTGTGATTCCGTCAACGGGGTGAGAACGCCGTCCAATCTCTTGGCGATACTCACCGAAAATTTACCCGGAACGACCAGCGGTCCCCTGGGAGGCTCCTCCCAGGGGCTTCTCGGCCTTTCCTCAATCTGGGTCGGATCGACCGAAGGATACCGAAAATCCCAGGCTATCCGGTTTATGCCTTTGCTGACAGCTCCCGTCAGCCTGCGGACGATCTGGCCTTCTTCGTCCTTCACTGTGATGATGACAGCCGGATCTTCTTCCCGCTCTTCCATACGGATCTTTTCCCAGCCGGGAAAGGCAACCTGTTTTCCTTCCTTCTCCAGTTTTTTCTCGTTTTCACGCCTCGAATCCGCCTTTTTTTGGAGAGTGTCTTTCAGGTAATAGGTGAACACCGCTCCGAACGGGGGATTGGGAGCCAAATAATAGGCGTCACCCAAAAAGGCCTTGCCCTTCAAATCCAGAGGCATTCTCTCGATGTACATCAAGGCCTTTTTAACAGGAAACAACCGACTTTCCTGCTTCAGCTCGGCTTCATTGATCTCTCTGAGAGGTGAATAGTCATCCAGGATGTAGATTCCCCGGCCGAAGGATGCGCCGACCAGATCGCTTTCCCGTTCCTGGATTTCGAGATCCCTGAAGGAAATGTTCGGCAATCCCCCAGTCAGTCTGATCCATTGCTTTCCTTCATCGAGAGTGAAATAGATCCCGAATTCCGTCCCGATAAAAAGCAATTCCTGCGTGATATGATCCTGAGTTATAGCCCATACGATCGTCTCCTTCGGCAAGTCTCCGACAATGGAGGTCCAGGTTCGTCCTCTGTCCGTGCTTTTTAGAAGATAAGGTTTAAGATCACCCGTCTTGTGGTTGTCCAGAGCCGCATAGACGGTGTCCTTGTCATGCTTGGATGCGCGGATCTCGTTGACGAAATAATAATCGGGAACTCCCGGAATTTTTTCGACTTTGCGCCAGGTTTTTCCTCCATCTTCCGTAACCTGGATCAATCCGTCATCGGTACCTGCATAGATCAATCCCTCGACAAGAGAGGATTCGGAAATGCTGCTGATCGTGCTGTAGATGGACATGGCACCCAGATCCCAGAGTGAATCCACGCTCCATGTCTTTCCCATGATAGGCTGCTCGAGCCTGGCGATATTGCGCGTCAGGTCAGGGCTGATCGGCGTCCAGGAATCTCCTCTATCGTTGCTTCGATAGACCCTTTGGGAGGCGTAATACAGGCGTGTGTGTGCGTGCGGGCTGATGATGATCGGCGAATCCCAGTTCCAGCGGGGCGCATCCTCGCTCTTTCCGGGCTGGGGTTGTATAAAAACCAATTCACCGCTCCGTTTATCATACCGGCTGAGGCGGCCTACCTGCCATTCGGAGTAGATGATGTTCGGGTCTTCAGGATCGATGGTGCAGGCATATCCGTCACCTCCGGTAGTGATCTCCCAATCACTATTCCGGATACCGTTTTCATTGAGTGTCCTCGATGGTCCGAGTTGAGTGGAGTTGTCCTGAGCTCCGCCGATTACGTTGTAGAACGGAGTGTCATTATCTATGGCCATTTTATAAAACTGTGTCACCGGAAAATTAGCCAGAAACTTCCAGGTTTTACCCCGGTCCCAGGTCTCGTAAATACCGCCGTCGCAGCCTGACAGCAAATAATCGGGATCATTAGGATCGAAAGCCAGGGCATGATTGTCCGAATGTTTGTGCGTTTCACCCACCTCTTTCCATGTTTTTCCGCCGTCGTCTGTTACATGCATCCAGACATCCATCTGGTAGATGCGGTCGAATTCATGGGGGTCGGCAAAAATTTCCTGATAGTAGTGGGGTCCTGTCCCGTTGCTGATATAGCTGTCTCTTTTCTCCCAGCTCTCACCTTTATCGGCTGACCGGTAGAATCCTTTTTCCTTTTCACCGGCTTCTATCGTGGCGTAGACCACGTCCGGGTCATGTGGGGAAACGGCAAGGCCGATTCGTCCCATGTCCCCCTTGGGAAGCCCGACTGCCAGCTTCCTCCAATTCTTTCCCGCATCCAGGCTCTTATAAATTCCGGATTCAGGGCCTCCTGCTATAAATGCGGCAACGCTCCGGCGCCGCTGGTAGGCGGCTGCATACAGGATATCAGGATTCGACGGATCCAAGGCGATATCCGTGACTCCTGTATCCTTGCTGATCTCTAGGGCCGGATTCCAATTTTTCCCGCCGTCGGTACTCTTATAGACGCCTCTCTCTCCTCCTTCCGACCAAAGGGGGCCTTCGGCGGCGACATAAATGATGTCGCTGTCATTAGGGTCGATAATGATCTTTGAAATGTGCTGCGTTTTTTTGAGCCCCATATTGTCCCACGTTTTTCCTCCGTTCAGGCTCCTGTATATGCCGTCTCCCCAACCGACATGACGGCCGCTCACATTCTCGCCCGTTCCTACCCAAACCACTTCAGGGTTGTTGGAATCCAGGGTGACGCAGCCGATGGAATACACCGGCTGTTCATCGAAGACAGGCATCCAGGTTGTGCCCGCATTTTCGCTCTTCCACACACCGCCGGAACCAACGGCCACATACCAGACACTTTGATCCTCGGGATGAACGGCTATGTCGGCGATCCGTCCCGACATCAATGCCGGCCCTATTCCTCTGAAGCACAATCCGGAATATGTGCCCGGATTCAATAGGGCGGGTTTTTCCTTTTCCGTCTCTTTCTCCCATCCAAACGAAGACAAGACGAGTAGTAAAAGACACATGCAAATAAGGGCTTTTTTCAATTTCTACCTCCCGGTTTATTAGATATTAGAGCTGAAACATGATTCTGACTGCATTCGATCATGTTCTTGCTATTGTGCACTATTTTTTTTCGAGTGAAAAGGAATTTTTTTCTTTAGATACAAGACTAGACGGCCTTGTCCCAGATCAATTTCCGGGAAGGATCAGTAACATGCACGTGCTCGCCTTATTTCGGGTTCATGGCGCCAATCGCTCGAATCTCTTCTCGCAAAGCGAGCCTATTTGTGCCGCGATTTCAGGGTTACATAGCCAGTAGAGGCGAAGCAAAATCATCTTTAAAGGCGATTTACATATCCGATTGCCCTGATTTAAACTTAAAGAAACAAAGCAAAATAAACTTCACATGAGTATGGGTGTGTATTCAGGATGGATCTCGGTCACTCATCCTCAGAGGGAGAGAGGAAAATGATAAAAATTTGCAGACTGCTGCTTATTGCCATTCTGATTTTGTTGGTTTGCAGCCCTTTGAGTTCACAGGAGAAAAATGAGGAAGGCTCGGTTCAGATACCCTGGGAGGAATTCCGTAAACTCCTGGAGCTGGACAAGGATGAGATTGTGTTGTCCTGGCAGGAATTCCAGAAGATACTGGAGCAGACCGGATTCCAATATGTTCCCCCATTTCAATTGAAAGAGGAGAGGGTCATACTCACCCGCAGCCAATTCAAAAGACTTCTGGACCAAATGAAGCCTCCTGAGATCACAACGGTTCAGCCTCCCTCTGAGTTTTTACTAACAAAAGCCGCATACAGAGGACGGATTTCTTCCGAGAGCGCTTCCTTCCGTACCAGCCTTGATGTGGAAATTTTTCCGAAGCAAAGGCCCAGGTTTATCAAAATCCCGCTCTTTCCTGTGAATGTCGCCCTGCGGGATGTGCTCTTTGACGGAAAGAGAGCCTTGGTGCTTCTGGAGGGAAATCGGCATACTCTGACAACAGACGATTCAGGCCATCATCAGATCACGGTTGACTTTTCTTTGAAAACCACCACAAATCAGGGGCCTTGGGCGCTGTCTTTCCCGGTCCCACAAACAGCGATAACCATTCTGGAGGTGGATATTCCCTTCACGGATATTTCCGTCGAGGTGGGCAATTCCCAGCAGGTCGAGGTTTCAGAGCGAGCGAACCTGACTCACATCTCCGCCCTCTTATCACCTACGAATTCCATCGACATCAAATGGCGGAAAAAGCCGAAGGAGGTTGTCAAAGGACCGGCCAAGGTGTACGCCGATACCCTCAATCATGTGTCTATAGACGATGACGCTTTGAGAGTCACAACCGAGGTTTCTCTCTCCGTACTGCAGAACACGATCTCTTCCATCACTCTGAGAGTTCCTGAGGGCTACAGCATTCTCGATGTCAAGGGGAATGGGGTGGGGGACTGGCGTGAGCTGATACAAAAGGAGGCTCTCTTCCTTGAGATTCCTTTCGAGTACCCGAAACAGGGAGGCTTCAACATCTCCGTCATGTCGGAAAAGCTTCTCCAAAACGAAAACCTGACCGTCGATTTTTCAGGATTTGCAGTCGAGGACGCTATTAGGGAGAAGGGATTTATCGGTGTTGAGCTCAAGAGCACGTCCGAGGTTACGCTTGTCAGCTCAGAAGGGCTGGATAAACTCGATGTTTCCGAACTGCCTCCGAATCTCATCATGAGATCACAAAAACCTCTCCTTTTCGGATTCAAATATCTCCATCATCCCTATTCTCTGGTGTTGGATGTAAAAAAGCACGACGAGATACCTGTGATAAGCACGGTCGTGGATTCGGCGAGTGGTGTGACATTGTTTACGGAAGACGGGAAGCTGGTGCACCGTGTTGTTTACAAGATACGCAACACATCGAAACAGTTTCTGGAACTCGATCTTCCTGATGAGGCCCAAATTTGGAGCGTGTTTGTCGGAGGAGAGCCGACAAAGCCGAGGCTGAACCGGAACAAAATTCTCATTCCTCTCAACCGCTCGAGTCAGGGAGCCACCGGTCTGGCCGCTTTTGATGTGGAGTTGATTTATTTCGAAAAAGGCCGGAGATTCAGTTGGCTGGGGAAAAGGGGCTCACTGTTTCCAGTGCCGGATATCATCATCAGCCAAATGCTCTGGAGTGTTTATCTCCCTGAAGGCTACGATTTCCTGTATTTCGGCGGGACCGTCGAGAAAGAGAAGATCGCCCAAGGCCTGCGGCCGTTGCTCGGAGCCAAAAGAAAGGCTGCCAGCCGCGTGGCCGGTGCTCCTGCGGAACTCGGAACGGATGAAGAAGGAAGCCTTCAGGAGGCGCTCAAGATGAAAAAAGAGTTCAGTCCCAACCTGGCTTTGGAAGAAGACAAAATAGCCGAACAGGTTCGGAATGAAGCTCAATTCGGTCAAAGGGTTCAAGATATCCAGACAGGTAAAATTCCCGCGGCTCAAGGAGTGCTCCCAATCCGAATTCATATCCCGACCACCGGCCAGTTGTACAGATTTGCAAAAACCATTGTCAGCGATGAGCCTTTGAGTTTGAGCTTTGGCTATATATCGGGGGAAACTCTGCTTCTGTTCAAAATCATTTTCATCCTGCTCATATTGACAGCTCTCTTCGGGCTGCGTCGCAGAATAAAGAAGGCATTCCTATCTCTCCGGAACAATTACAAAGCGGGCTACACGCCTTTCCTGCTCATCCTTTTGGCTTTGATTTTATGGGCATTATCCAAGGCATTATCCATCATTTGTCTTGTAGCTGCCCTCGCTTTGCTCGTGTTGATGCGCTTTAGGAGGCAGGCATAAGCAGGCGGGATCTCTTTCTCCCAGATATATATGAGGATTCATTAGTTCCCGGTTTCTCGAGTCAGGTCGATCCAGTGGGGAAGACAGAATTTTTTGTTCATTGCTACGGCAGCCGCATAGCCGGTCAGACGGTCGCCGCGACATCGGCATTCAACGAGCACGACATGAGGAGAGCGATTCGTATCCGGCGTTCGGATTTGTCCCATAAAGATCCCCTTGAAGAGCTCTCCCTGGAATCCCATTTCTCCCAAAGGAGTTTTCATACTTAAGAGGGATGCGGGCCTGTGATCGATTTCCATTCGAACCTTGCCATTTTCCGGAAATGTCATCCTGACAGGAATGGTTTTTGTGTATGTTTCTATGGAGCCCGACCAGATGCCCAGGTAAGGATCCGGAGGGATGCTGTCCATTTCAGCATCTCCGGGTGACTTCTCGTCTTCCGTCGAGTCCTTATCCTTCAAATCTGGAAGCAGAGCTTCGAGAATGAGTTTTTCAATCTGCCAGAGGTCGATGTTATCTCCGTTGCTTAAAAGAGCTGAGACGATGTTTTCCGAAGGAACCAAAACCAATCTTGAAACCGCTCCAGGCATCGATCCTGTCGTGGCTTCGATTCTGTACCCTCCATAGCTCACTCCTCCAAAACTTCCCAGCAAATAGTCAAAGCCAACACGATCTTTGAGGTCGGATTGTAGGGGATCGATCTCAGTATGCATCCTATCGACGGTCTCTGCCTTCAGGATAGGATTCTGACCGGGAAGGGATTTCTTCATGTGAAACATTCCGAACCTTATCATGTCGCCGGCGGTTGAGAGCACGGCCGAGGCGCCGCGGTGATCGAAATCATAGGGAGGGATCGGCTTCTTCCCCTCGTCATACATTACGGCGATGTCGTTTCCGGGGCTCGCGTCAACTTGAACCGAGGTGTGTTTCATGCCCAATGGAATAAATACTTCTTCCTTCATAAAATCCGCATAATCTTTTCCTGAAATACGGGATATGATGTGGTCGATGATTCCGTAGCCGAAATTGGAATACGTGTATGTTTCACCGGGTGCCGTTATCAAAACCCCGTATCTTTTTATGGACTCTTCCATATTTGGCCTAGGATCGGAACCCTTCAGATCGAAGAAGTTCCAGTGCATGGGGAGGCCTGCGGTGTGAAAGAGGATCCTTTTAACAGAAGCTTGATCTGCATCCCCAATCCGGGCAACAAGTTTCGTCTCCCCAAGATATGTGTTCGCAGGTTCATTGAGGTCGACCAGGCCCCGCTCCTTTAATATCATGAGCCCGGTGGCGGTCATGGATTTTGAAATGGAGGCCAAATGGTAGATGGTGCCGGGAGTCGCTTCGATCTCCTTTTCTCTGTCCGCCCAGCCATAACTTTCTTCCCAGATCGTCTCTCCATTTTTTGCCACTGCAACCACGACAGATGGAACGCCGCTTTTCTTCATGATCTCGAGTATCTGCGAGTGCACGCCCTGGAACATTTCAGCAATGTTCGCTTTCTTCTCCGATGGAGAGGCGGGCCTCTTGGCGCTCGAAAAGGTCCAGGCTCCAAAAATAATCAAGATAGCCGACATACCAAAAAAGATCGCAGCAACCTGAGTTTTTAATGTTTTCGTCATCATCGATTCCCTTCCGACAAGACTTTT
>JAFGNQ010000272.1 GCA_016926925.1 Candidatus Aminicenantota bacterium | reverse complement strand
TACGGTCCGTGGTGAAATGGGTGTTGGCGTCGTTTTCCATGCCGCCGAGAACGTAAGGCATCAGTTCCAGGTTGCCCCCCATTTTGACGTCGGCGATGCCGGTGAGGGAACCGGCTTCGGAGAGGCGGAATATACCTGCGTGCTGACCGATATGGCGGGGGATGAGCTCCCAGTAGACGTGCTCGTTTTTACGGCGGATCATGCGGGCGCAGTTGAAACCCCAGGAAGGCGAGCGCTCCTCTTCGAACTTCAGCGTTTTCCAGGGGATGGCGATCTCCACAAACCAGCCCTGGTCCGTGATTTTCGATTTGCACCACCAGACACCGTCCCAGGCCGGGTTGTAGTCCCGGCCTTCGCTCCCCAATTTCGATTCGCGCTTGACTCCGTGGGGATTGGTGATGAAATAGTAGGCGCTCCGGTGGTCGTGATAGGTGTCGAGGACGAACTCGAAGTAGTCGTCGTCATCCAGAAAGGCGTCGCGCCGCATTTCTCTGGCGATGATTTTGCCGGGGGAGGAATCATAGCATTTGATGCCGATGTAGAGGTGCTTTTCATCATAGAGGAACCCCACTTCGGTTTTTTCGGTTGACGGGGCTCCTTCATTGGGCTCCCGCTGGATGAAACCGCCTTGAAACAGGGTGTTCTTCCAGGCCGGATCGTCCAAGAATCCGTCGATCCTTATGGGAACCTCCGTCCGAACGGCGGTGATGGAACGCTTGCCGTCAGAACTTTGACTGGCGGAATTATTCTGCTGCGAATTTCCCGGAAGATCCTCCGCCCAGGCTCCCCTGGCGAGCAAAACGAGGCAGATAACGAGCAGAGTATGAAACAATCGTTTGAAATAACTTCGGCAAACCATGATGTGTCTTTTAAAACGGACAAGGAATGATACCACAGCAGGAAAAAATTTTTCAGTTAAAAATGGAAATCACTTATCCCACTTCTATGTCGCAGGCCCATGAAAATCTCTATGCCCCAGGCAGCCTATTCATCTCAATCTCATCTATCGATTCGGCACATGCGGCCCTGGTTTGCCTCTCAAAATGTCTGAAACAAGGCGCCCAAGAAAGATAGCAAACGGCACAATATCCTTTTCGACGCTCGCCTTCTCCAATGCGGCCATATAATCACCTCGCTTCTCCAATGGAATAACTGTCCACGGGTATCCTCCTGCAGCAAGCATCACATTCATCAGAAATCTTCCCATGCGGCCGTTGCCATCCATGTAGGGATGGATATAGACGAACACGAAGTGCCCCAATACGACACGCACAGATGGGGCCGGCTCTTCTCTCAGCATATCAAAGAATGTCGGCATACAGTCCCGCACAGCCTCATGGCGAGGGGGCACGTGCATTGAGCGGCGGATATAAACCTGATCGTTACGGTAGCCGGCAAGGTCTTCAGGTTTCAGGAGGCCTGCCGTTACGCTTGGAGCAAACATTTCCCTGTACCAGTCATCATGATCATGATCGGCGACGGCCCCTGGATTATTGCCGACGAGTACCTTTCGCACACTTTCGCGAACTACCTGATAGGCCTGCCAGTATCCGCGCGCGGCTAAAGCATTGCTGAATTCACGGTCATCACTGCTTGTGTCCGGATTCCAGTCGCCGCTGCGGACACGATCGATCAGTTCGGGGCTTACTCGAAAACCTTCGATGGACAACGAGTGATATGCGTCTGTTACATAATTATCGTCTGCGGACTTGAGATAGGCTGCAATGTCTGATGGAGGTCCCGGCGCGGTCGGAAAATGATTGACGATGTGTTCTCGCATTTGCTGCCACATCAGGAGAATGCGGTTTACATACGGCGACTGTTCGCGCGGTGGCATGATAATATTTGGGGTGTCTTCGAACGGATCACTCTCGCGAATATCGAAGCCGGCAGTTTTCATTGTTTCAACGATATCGTCAGCAATACGGTTTCGCCCTATATTTCGGAAGGCGCCTGCCAGACGCCCCGCAACTCTGCTTCGCCCTCCTTCAAGGAGAAGTGATAGCACATCAGATGCATGCCGCATCATGGCCAACGCCGCTCGTGCGTCCGTTGCATTCTGTCTAAAGAATCCGGGGCTGCAGCTCACAAGGCCCGCAGGAATTGAAAACAGGCGCAAACCTTCTTTCTCCACAATTTGCCCGGGCTCGGGCAGGGACGCACGCGTATCAAACAATGAAGTATCGTGCAGCAGCCCGGTGATTTTGTTACGTGCCTTTGGTGAGCGCACCAGAAGTTGGCGCGGGACCGTCATATTCCCGACATGCAGCAATAGTGACTGCTCGGGAGAGAGGCACCAATTCTTCCCAAAACGCTCCTGCAAATAGGCTGCACAGAAAGCCCAGAATGATGAATACCAAGCCGTGCTCTCACCTGCAGCCTCGTCAGGGCTTGCAGCGATATACCAGCCCTTCATGACTTCTATCAAAAAGCCGTTTTTGACCAGGCGTTCCTGATGTGTCCTAGTCAGATCACCCGAACGCACAGCGACAACTCCCCTGTCTTGCAGTGCTCTAAGGGCATCAAGGGATTCTGCCAGTTTTTCATGTGGACTCGCCATTGTTCTTTTTCCTTTATTATTAACCTACGGAACCGATCATTTATTAGCTTATCACGCTGTGCAATATTTAGCTTATTCTACTGTACTATTATTAGCTTATTCTGTCGAGCATTATTTAGCTTATTCTGTCAAAATTTTCCAGCCTCTCTTACGCGGCAGAGGATGAGAATCATAAAAAACAATCGCCCGAAGAAATTCCGCATACCCATGATTCGTCTTCTGGAAAATGGACTCAAAATGATACCACAGTGTGCGACTATAGGAAAATGAATTCGGGGGACATCACACTTATCTATTCTTCGATTCTAGACGGCCGTGGTGAGACAGCTTATTCAAATTCGGGAATCCGAGGGATATCATACTTTTTTACTCCGAATACGAACCAGCGGTAGTTTGCCGGCTTATATTAGCGGATATTAATGATGTCCCGCATTTCTACATGATGCTCTGGAATTTCCCCTGGGTCAAACGCCAGCTGATCTGCTATGACTAATATCTGGTCAACCTTACTTTACTCATGAGTAAAATCGTGTTAGGTCTGCCAAAATCCGAAGGAACTTCTGCAGGTCGCTCATGACACCGTTGAACGCTGGCTGAATATATTCGAAAGAATGTACTATTGTTTTCGCATTCCGCCCTACGGCCCGCCGAAGGTAAGAGCGGTGAAGAAGGAACAAAAACTGTACCTGTCCATTAAGGACAGAAAGATTACGAGAAAAATGGCGTACGCGTGCTTCCTGCCATCATTTTGTGTAAAGAGCTCGATTTGCCGTGATAGATGTATCGAGGCTTTTTTCTTTTTGATGAAGCAGAGAAGAGTTTTGCTTACTATGTGGGCATAACCGGCCTTATCGGTCTCACATAGGGACGTGACAAAAAATCATATATCCCTCTTGACATTTACTCATATTTGAGTAATTGTTTACTTAAAACTGAAAAAGTAAAATGATACAATTTCTCACAAAATCGAAAATCCGACAGAAGATAATTCTGTTATTTTTGTATAACCAAAACAAAGAATTTTATTTGAGTGAAATTGCTAAAATGGTGGGAACAACACCTGGAACAACCCAGAGGGAGCTCAATAGGCTTTTAGATCAGGATTTTATCAGCTTTAAAAAAAAGGCCAATTTGAGCATTTTTTCCCTTAACAAACGTTATTCCTTATTGAAAGAGATCGAGTCGATTGTTAAAAAAACATTTGGATTGGAAGTTCGACTAAAAAACGAATTGGGTAGGTTTGATGACCTAGAATATGCATTTATTTATGGATCCTATGCAAAAGGGAGGCTTAAATCCGATTCAGACATCGATCTTTTTCTTATCGGGAATACCGAAGAGGATGAAATTGTGGAGGCTCTTCAAAAAATTGAGGAAATTATTGGCCGAGAGATCAATTATCATTTCACGAGCCGACGAGAGTTTATGGACAGAGTTAAAAAGAGATCCTTTTATAAAAAGATTAGCAAGGATTGCACATGGCTAATAGGCAATGAGAATGAGTTTAGGAAACTTATTGAATAGGCTCATTCGTGAAGGGAAGCTTAAAAGGGAAGAAGCGGATATCTCTTTTGTTCAGAGTCTTCTTGATGCTGCAAAGAGAAATTTTGAAGCGGCTTCTATAATAGAAGGCAAAATCGATGAGGCGGCCTTCAAATTGTTTTATGACGGACTTCTTCAAATCGGACGTGTCATTTTAATCCTAAACGGCTACAGGCCAGAAAATGGGGAACAGCACAAGACAACGTTTGCGGTAGCAGGTGAATTTCTAGGAAACGAATACACAATACTCATCAGGAAAATTCAAAAGTATCGCGTGAAAAGGAATTTCTGTATATATGATCCGAAGATCATAGTCAGCCGAAAGGAAACTGAAAACATTCATAGAACCGCCCAGGAATTTTGGCGGGTGGTACGATTATACCTATCTGATAAAGATCAGCAGCTAAAGCTATTTAGGGTTCACTGAAAAAGCCAAAAATCTCCAATAACTTATTGATACTATTATAAATATATGATAGATTATAGGGGAAACTCAAGCT
>JAFGNQ010000271.1 GCA_016926925.1 Candidatus Aminicenantota bacterium | reverse complement strand
GGGCGCCTCCTTCGGAGGCTTCATGACCATGCTGCTTCAGACCAGGACGGATATGTTCGCCGCGGCCATCGCCCACGCCGGGATCAGCTCCATCTCCAGCTATTGGGGCGAAGGTTACTGGGGATACGCCTACAGCGCCGTAGCTACGGCCGACAGTTTTCCCTGGAACCGGAAAGACATTTACATCGACCAGAGCCCTCTGTTCGCCGCCGACAAGATCACCACACCTCTGCTTCTGCTCCACGGCTCGGTCGACACCAACGTTCCTCCGGGAGAGAGCACGCAGCTGTTCACCGCACTGAAAATCTTGGGACGGGAAGTGGAATACATACAAGTCTTGGACCAGAATCACCACATTATGACCTACAACAAGAGAATTCTCTGGACAAAAACCATCATGGCCTGGTTCGACCGCTGGCTGAAGGGACAACCCGAATGGTGGAACGATCTGTATCCCGATTGAGTTGAGAAGTCAATGCTTGAAGTGTGCTAATGAGCAACCTATTTAGACTTGATAAGCTGGATATTGCGGAAAGTGGAAACAGTGCCCCGGAAGTCGAGGGCCTCTCCGTCGAAGGTCAAAAACAAACCCGAGAGGTGTTCGAAACAGCGCATTCCGTTGAGGGTCAGGTATCCGTCTTTGATTGCGACTCTCTGGAAGTAGCCGGACATCCTTCCCCAGGCCAGGGTTCTGTAGCGGCCTGCGTACTTTTGCCATTCCGGTTTGTTCGGACCGGGCTCATCCCGGCTCTTCTCCGGTTTATGGAAATCGTAATAGCTGCAGGTGCCGCTCAGCCGGTTGAGATGGACGAGCGATCCGTTACCGTTCCTCAAAGGAGGTTTGACCCGGAGCTCGGAATTATTCCCGAAGATGCCCACCAGCTCTCCCCGGTCGAGGAAAAAACACAGAGGATAAGAATCCCGCCTAAAGGAAATGCTCAGCGATCCGTCCTTGCCTTCGATCCGGACGTTCGCATCGTAGAATCCCAGTAGCTTTGTCACGCGTTCATCTTTGGCATCCAGAGGCTGCTCGGTGTTTACCGTCGGTCCCGAGGGCGAAGGTGTGGTCTTTCCCAGTTTTTCGACAGCGGCGTTGATCACTTCCACAACCTTAACCCCGGCCAAGTGACTCATCTGGGAGTTGGTGAGGGTCACCACTCCCATTTTGAGTTCAGGGTACATACACATCGAGGTGATGAATCCGTATCCCCCGCCTCCGTGCTGAAGATAGTAGGTTTTCCCGATCCGCTCCCGTACCAAACAGAGCCCGTAACCGGCCGTCTGGTGTTTTTCTGGAAAAGCCACCGAGTGCATCTCCTCGATGAGCCTGCGGCTGAGGACCGCCCTCCCTTCCACCACTCCCTTATTGATGTGGAACTGTAGGTACTTCGCCATGTCGACGATGTTGGTGTACACCCCTCCGGCCGGAATCATGGGGACGATAACCGGGATTCCACACTGCACTTCGGCCCGGGGCGTAACATGTCCGATGGCCCGGTTCACGCTCTTCTGGATTTTCTCGGGATTCATAGTGCTCTGGCTCATTCCAATGGGCTCCAGAACGTTTTTTTCGATGTAATCCCAGAAGGGCATTCCCGTTTTTTCTTGAAGGATGTATCCGGCCAAATCGATGCCCAGGTTGGAATAGCTGTACAGGTATCCCACAGGATAGCGAAGCCAGGTAGAGGAGATGCTGAGCACGTGTTCGGTAAAGGTGTGGGGCCGGTCGTCGTAGTTGCTTCCGAGCGGGGCTTCGTGGGTGAAACCGGCCCGGTGAGAAAGCAGGTGCCGGAGCGTCATTTTGTGCTCCGGATGTTCTTCGAAAGGGCTGTTGACCGTGAAATCGGGGAGATACTCTGTAATGGGCACGTCAAGGTCCAGCAGGCCGTCCTGGACGGCCATCAGCACACCCAGAGCCGTGAAGCTTTTCGACATGGACTGGATGCTGAACAGCGTCTCCTCTGCGACCCGGTCGCTTCCCCCTCGCACCTTGTGACCGTATACTTCCTTCCAAAGGATTCCCTTATCATCCACGATTGTCACCGCCGCTCCGGGCACATCCGTCTCCGCCAGCCACTGCGGAATCTTGGCCTTGAGCTCTTCGATGATGCCGGAAGCGAATTTCGGGTCGACTTCCCGAGCAGGCAGAATCTCAACTGTCAGAACCATGAAAAGCAAAATAAAAACAAGGGGAAAAAGAAAGAACGACCCAACAATCGGAGATCGCCGGAATAATCGACTTGCAGCCATGTTCTTCACCTCTCTATCGAATACCGTGCTTAATCTGCGGGGGGCCCATGTGGTTTGAGTCGGATCGGGCCGATTGTCGACCGAAAACTCATATTTGGAATATTTTTGCATGACTTGGATACACATCTTTTGCCCCCTTTTGTTTTATCAGTTCCCAACTTTTTATGCTGTTTTTATCATCCGGCATGATTTGATCAACATATACACAGCCAGCCGGCATCGATGGCCAGCAGTTTGTCGTCGATAGAACTTTTGACAAAAAAGCAATTGGTATTATGATATCTGAAATAGTGCATTTACTCTGTTGCCTTCTGCACCCGGCTCTCTAATTAATTATTAATATACAGCAATATACGGCATCCTGTATATTATTAGTCGTGGGGAAATAGAAATGAAAAATATGAGAGAGGTAACAAGGTGTCTTTTACACCGGCTTTCGAGATAGGTATTTGGAACGCCTGGATATTCAAGAGTGTATTTCTATTTCAGATGCTGGCCACGATGCTTGCGGGCAAGCGCGTTCGGGGAAGAAGCCACGTCCCTAGAGAGGCAAGAAGAAATAAGCTCGAGAGACATTATGGCATAACGGGTAATTTCATCTGGTTACTGGCCTTGGTCTATTCTGTTTTTCTGCCACTTCAAGTCGGTACTCTATGGTTTTATTGCGGTCTTTCTGTTTTTATTCTTGGTTCGATACTCATGGCTGCAGCCACTTTTAACTTCATCACCGCAACCCCGGATCAATCGATTACAAGAGGCTCCTATAGCTTTTCACGACATCCCATGTATCTAACCACTTTTTTCATCTGTCTCGGTTCCGGTATCGCGGCTGCATCATGGCTGTTTATTTTTTTAAGCCTCATTCTGGCTTTATGCCTTTATCAAGAGGCCCTTATCGAAGAAAGATACTGTCTTGAAAAATACGGTAGCACCTATCAGGCATATATAGATAGGACGCCTCGATGGATCAGCGTCGCCAAGAAGTCTAACCGATGAAAGACGACTATTCCCCTGCAGAGATACGATGAAAACTAACCAAACAGAACCCAAAAAGTAGAGATGAATATATCGCCGGTATCTCACATCATGTTGGATACAAATAGTAAGGCCTGCTATGTCGTTCGAAGGAGGCAGAATGTCCGTTGAATTCACTCCGATTGCACGTCGGCTTGGGATCTCCGCAGCCGCCGCTTGGATTAGGCTGGAAAATGCCAGAGCCGCGGCTTAATGATAGCCACGGAGATCCGACTCGTGGAGATCCCTTATGCCCTTTGTCGGATCTAGTCGCTGTTTACCAAAGTTATAACGACGTTGCCCTTTTTATGTCCTGATTCGATATAGCTGTGGGCCTCGGCGATTTGTTCCAGGGGATAGCGTCTGTCAATGACCGGCTTTATCTTCCCTTCCTCGACAAGCTCCCTGATGAGATTGAGATCTTTGGCCTTTTCGCTCGCTGGCCTCAAACCCGTGAAGGTGATCACCGCCCTTTTTTTCCCGATCTTCGAGGTCCATAGCATCTGGAGAAGTATGACCGGCGTAGGGACGGTGCACAGATAAATGCCTTTTTTCTTCAAGGCTCCCTTGCATTGCCGAAATGTACTCTTACCTACCGCGTCAAAAATAATATCGTAGGTCTCACTATTTTTGGTGAAATCCTCTTGGGTGTAGTCGATCACTCGATCGGCTCCCAGAGATTTCACCAATTGGATATTCGTGGGGCCGCAAACCCCGGTCACCTCTGTCCCGAAGTGTTTGGCAAGCTGCACTGCAGCCGTGCCTACGCTTCCGGAAGCTCCGTTGATGAGGACTGTCTGTCCGCTCAGAATATGAGCCTTGTCCCTCAGAAACGGCAAGGCGGTTAATGATCCCTCACAGACTGCGGCAGCCTCCGCATAGTTTATATTGGCCGGTATGCGGGCCAACGCTCCATCTTCAGGCAGACAGATGTACTCGGCATAAGCACCAAAATTGACACCGCTAGCCGCAAAGACTTGGTCGCCGTTCTTCCATAGCTTGACAGTTTTGCCGACGGCTTCGATTTCTCCGGAAAATTCAGTGCCTAATACACGTTTCTTTGGTTTTGTGAGACCGAAGGCAAGTCTTGCCGCAAACGGAGCCCCTTTTCGTGCAGCGCAGTCCGCTGTGGTCACTGCTGCCGCACAGACTCTTATCAGGACTTCATTGTCCTTGGGCGCCGGTTTTTCGACCTTTTTGAGCTGAAGAACTTCCGGCGCTCCGTATTTCTCATAGACAATCGCTTTCATAAGGATTCCTCCGAGATTGCGCTATTTCAGATTATTTCAGAGCATTAAGAAAATTATCGCTGCTCTTTGAGTATACAGTCCGAGCCGGATGTTTGGAAGGCCTTTATTGATACGACTGAAGAAAACGGCCCACTCAGCCGTGCTATCTCCCGAAATCCAACTTGCTGTATAATACTCATAATCGAATAATCGGATGATTGTATCAAAGCGGAAGGAGGATGAGATGCCCAGAATCATCACAGCCGGCCTGACAGCCGCACTTGTTTGTGCAGCGCTCTTAGTCATGGCTCAAGCGCAGGGGGTCAGCGTTGAATCGCTGCCGCCTTCTGTCATCAAAACAGTTCCAACGTGCGGCGACACACATGTGGACCCGAAGAATTCCGAAGTGAAGGTGACTTTCAGCAAGGACATGATGACCGATGAGATGTGGTCATGGATTATGTACACGAAGGACACATTCCCCGAGATTGACGCCGCAGGAATCAAGTATCTCCCAGATAACCGGACCTGTATACTTCCCGTTAAGCTCAAGCCGGACAAGACTTATGTGATCTGGATCAACAGCCAGCAGAACAATGCCTTCCGAGATTTACAGGGCAATCCGGCAATTCCTTACCTTCTCGTCTTCAGAACCAAAAGCTGAGAGGAGATTTTACGTGCGTGGCATTACGATTGGCGGGAACCTGTTCGGTCTCCTCAAGTCTGTAGACAAGATCAATAGCGACCTGACCTGGTTCCAAAGTCTGGGCGCTCCCACTTTTTCGGTAAGCGAAATTGCTGTCGGCGGAGGGAGCAAGTAGAGGACGCTCCTTTGAGAACGAAAAAAACGGCACCCAGAAGCATGGATGAATATATCGCAGGCTTTCCGCCAGATATTCAAGAGATCCTGGAAAAGATAAGAACATCGATCAGAAAAGCCGCCCCACAGGCGGAAGAGACCATAAGCTATCAAATTCCTACCTTTACACTGCATGGCAACTTGGTTCATTTCGCCGCTTTCAAAAAACATATCGGGTTTTATCCAACCCCATCAGGAATCGAAAAGTTCAAGAAGGAGCTTTCTGTTTATGAGGGAGCCAAGGGTTCGGTCAAGTTCCCATCGGATCAACCGATTCCCTTCGCCCTGATAAGTAAAATTGTGAAATTCCGGGTAAAAGAAAACCTGGAAAGAACTGCAGCAAAAAGGAAGAAGAAACGAGACTAACCCGTCATGTTATTCTGGTAAAAGCCGAGCTGGAAGATGACCGCTGACATTCCACTCAGGTCTTTTTCATAAAAAAGGTTGGATCCCTCCTCGATCCATTCCGTCATCTCGAGCTTAAATTCGATGCCGAACAGCCGCCTCCGCCTCATCATGTCCAGCAGGAACTCCTGATGGCAGCCGACACCCATCGCACATTATCCTTCCCATTATCATGAGGAATTGATATAAAGGGAACAATATAGAGAATAATAAAAGGAGGATGAAATGGATCGAAAAAATATACGTTGTGTTGCCAGAGCAGGTATTGTATTTTTTCTCATCGTTATCCTTTTTGTCACAGTCCAGAGCTGCAAAAAGGGAATTCGCGTTCCTCCTCCGCCAGAAACTCAAGTCGTGGAGGTTGTGGACACGGTTCACGGAGTCAATATCATCGACCCCTACCGCTGGCTGGAAGATCAAAAAAGCCCCGAAACCCGCGAATGGATATCTCAGCAGAATGCCTACACGGACTCAATCCTGGGATCCTTGTCTACGCGCGACGAGCTGAAAGCACTGGCGGCCAAACTCATCAAAATCGACACCATAAGTGTTCCCATAGAGAGAGGAGGGCGATACTTTCTGACCAAAAAGGGTGCCGATCAGGAGCTCTCGGTCATCTATATGAGGCAAGGCCTTGATGGCGAGGACAAAGTGCTTGTCGACCCCCATCCCATGAGTGAGGATAAGACCACCAGCGTCAACATTCAGGACATATCTCATGATGGAACTCTTTTAGCCTACGGCATCCGGAAGGGCGGCGAGGACGAACTGGAGATCAGATTCCTGGATGTGGACACCATGGAAGAATTGCCAGATGTTCTTCCTCGCGGCCTTTATTTCGGTGTGGCGATGGTTCCGGATAAGACGGGTTTTTTTTACAACAGGATGACTATGTCCGGACCTCGCATTCTCTATCACTCCTTTGGAACTGAGACCGGTGCCGATATAGAGATTTTTGGCGAAGGATATGTCCTGGGAAATATCATTTTGCCTGTTCTCTCGGATGACGGCCGATGGCTTATCATTACCGTTCTGGAAGG